>CAIZKT010000973.1:0-2233 GCA_903933565.1 uncultured Victivallales bacterium
CCGCACGTTCAAGTTGCGCGGCCTGTTGCTCTACCGCCTCATGGAGCAGGCCGTAGCACCTGCTCCATCTCCGTACTGCCAGAGCGTTGGGGACCCCTCCCACCACCCGTAGTGGCTACTTGCGCCAAGTGGATACCCCCTTCCTGGTCATTGCCGTCCACGGCCACGAACGTTGTGCCATCCCAGGAAGCGAGGCTGAACTGGCCATCGGCGCTGCCAGAGCCGCCCCATTGGCGGAGAGAAGCGCCGTCTTTGTCGAAAACCTTCTCATCGAGCCGCATCACAGCACACGGCCATCTCTTGCGGACCACGCTGCAAGAATCTCACCGGCAAACGCACCCCAGGCTGGAGCCGGCGGTCCTGCTTCCCGCCTGCGGGAGGGCTTCCGCCGTATTCCCTTTTCAGGGGGGACTGCATCTCTTGCAGCTTCGCATTTCCCGCCGCTCGAAGCTCCCCCTGCTTCACGTACGTAAGCAGCGGCACTGGAACTGGGTGCGCCGTCCGTCGGAAACGTAGTTACCCTGCAACGGGCGCCGGTGATGTCAAGCCTACGGGTGGATTATTCCGGCCCGGCAGCGGGCCAGCTGGTTCCGGCCGACCGGGAATCACCCTCGAGGGGGGCGCGGAAGGCGACGGAAGGTCAACGATGCGTCTTACTTCGTTGAGCACATGGGTTCAGGTGCTGCTGCTTGTCCTACGGTGCCATCTGTCCCTTGAGCCAGCAGTAGATCGTGTCCGCCAACTGCTTGTAGCCGCCGTTGGTGGAGTGGAGGCCGTTACACCCGCGGCTGATCTGGATGTCGGCGCGGGCGTTGGCAGGCCCGGTTACGGCCGGGTAGCCATGCACCGTGTCTAGGTTCACAAAGCCTGGTACAACGTGAATGTTCCGAGCTTGCTGATCGCCCCATTTGGCGTACTCGCGCTCGACCGTGCGGTGCTGGTTCCTGCGGTACTGCCATCGTGTTTGACCGCAGCCGTAGTTCGCCCCGAAGCCGTCCTGGGTGGCCGCCGGCGGTAGCATCGTGACGATCCCGATCAGCGTGTCTGGACGCACGCGGTGAAACTCGGTGATCAGGACATCCAGGTTCGTTTCGAACCGGTCGCAACTGGCCTCGATGGTGTCATCTGTGGCGCTGAAGTGGTCATTGCCGCCCAGCCAGATGAGGATGACGTCGGGACCCTTGCCGCCGTTGTTCTCATTGCAGTACTCCTGGAAATCCAAGGCCGGCCTGCCGTTCTTCTCATAGAGGAATGGGCTGCGGCCGCGATGTGTTGCCGCATTCCAGCCCGCGGCTCCCCAGAGGGTGAGAAAGGTGGCTGCGCTCCAGCCACCGTACCCCTCGTGCCGAACCCGCGGCAGTGCCGGATTCGGGATGAACGTGCCCATCTCGGTGAGCGCGGGGTTCGGGTCACCCTTGCACAGTTCGAGGAGCTCGGCCGGGTAGACGTTGGCGTGGGTTCCGCTGTCGCCGACGATGAGGAGGGTGGCTGCCTTGCCCCGGCCGACGTCGGCGGGGAACACCCTGAGGGTCGTCTTGCCTGCGGCCCAGACGTCGCCGTCGGGCCCCGTGAACGTTATCGACAACGGGAAGTCCCCGACTTCGTCGGGCTTGGGCGTCCAGGTGAAACGCTCGGTCTGTTGCTGGCCCTTGGGACAGTCAACGTCCACCTCCAACAGGCGGGCCACCCCGGTGGGGGCGAGGATGAGGTTATCGAAGTAGAGGTTGCACTCCCGCCCCGGGATCGCAGGAATCACAGGGGGCAGGAGCAGGCGCAGGTTTCTCATGTGGGGTCCTTGGCTGCGTTGTGCTTTGGGCTGAGATGGCTCCTCTGCGAGAAGCAAGGGTGCAAAGGTCATCACCCCGGTGGCCAGAAGCACTACAGCCCTCGGATACATCCAGGTCGGGGTCCTGAGATTGGCCATGCTTCGCGCCCCCCTACGACAGGCAAACGTACGGACCGTAGCGCGTCCAGCCGACCAGCTTCCACTGCGTTCCGTGCAGCGGGTCGGCGGCGGGCGCGCAGGCAACCAGAGCGACAAGTGACCCCGCCACGAGGCGAACGGCACCGAGATTCCTCGACGGACCGACCCTGAGCGTGCTCCATCGTCTTCAGTGCCAGTTGCAGTTGCCGAACCGGCTGAGCGCCACCTCCCGGTCCCGCGAACTCACCCCGCGCGACCCGCTGCCATAATACCCCGCGGCAGGCGCGACGGCAATGGGCGGGAGTAAGC
>CAIZKT010000974.1:0-9771 GCA_903933565.1 uncultured Victivallales bacterium
GCTTGTATGAGAACCAGGGTTCAGGGTTCAGGCTGGACATGGAGGCGGTTGCCATGCATATCAGACCCCGAAACCTGAAACCCGTTCTCACTTCAGTATGTCCGGCACCAGCCGGGGGCTGGGCTGAACCCTGAACCCTGATTTTCTCTCCCCGTCTCCCTCGCCCTCTCCTCCAGTCGCCGTTTCGCCGTTTCCCCGTCTCGCCGTTTCCTGAACCCTGGGACCTGAGTAGTCACCACCTACGGAGATGACGTGCGCCCGCGGGGCCGAACGCCTAGGCTATGGCTGCGAGGTCGACCGTGAACCGCAGCTAGCCACCAGCCTGTTGTTCTGCGGTCCGTTTCCTCCCCTGTATCCAGATCGAGACGACGAACCAGACGATCAGGACGGAACCGCCGGTCAGCATGCCGATTTTGGGGAACCTCAGCGACACGTCGGCAGTGCTCATGCCTCGGCTGACGCCGATCAGGATGAGGCCGAAAAAGAGCTTCCACATCTCGCTCACCCGGACCCCCTTTGCCTTCTTCCCGAGGGCGAGCACCGCTCCGCCGACGAGCAGAAATAGAACCAACGCGCTGATCATGAACAGGAACATCCATCATCTCCTCAGTTATTTGAGTAGCAATGTATCGTGGGTCGGCAGACCTGGCAATGTGGGACGCCTGCGACCCGATTTCACACTTCCTTCAAGGCTCCGCGGCTGGCAGTCGGGGAACTTGCCGCTACAATGATCAGCAGATTCATGTGGTTACGGTAGCGCTGACGGTCTCGGGGTGGAAGCTATGATGAGTTTCAGGAATGCCTGGCATGGGGTGTTGGCGACGGCGGTCGCCGGGGTTGCGGTCGCTCTGTGGGCCGGCTGTGGGAAGGGGGCGACCGCGGGCGGGACGGCCAAGGGCGAGGTTCTGACCGTCTATGTGCCCTGCGGGATGGAACTGCCTTTCGTGGCGGCCCAGGAGGCTTTTCAGCGCCGGCATCCCGAGGTCAAGGTCAACGTGGTGCTGGACAATGGGAACGTGCTGGTACGCCGCATTCTGGACAAGGGAGAGCGGCCGGATCTGGTGGTCTCACCGGGCACGCTGGAGATGGAGAAGCTGGAAAAGGGCGGGGTCATCCGGGTCGGCGCCATGCGGCCGTTTGGGCGCTTCGACCTGGTCTTGTTTACGCCGCGCGCCAATACGGCAGGGGTGACGTCGATGGCCGATCTGACCAAGCCTGAGGTGGTTACGATTGCGATCGCGGATCCGGAAGAGAACTCGGTCGGCCGCTACACCCGGCAGGCGCTGGAGAAGGCGAAGTTGTGGGAGGTGCTGAAGCCGAAGATGATGTTCACGGACCACCCGATCACCGCCTACAAACATGTGGCCCGTGAGAAAGCGCAGGCCAGCTTTGCCTACCGTTCCTGTCCGCTCAAGACCGCGCCGGAAAAGCTGGAGTACTCGAAGGTGCGCATTGTGGAGAGCGTGCCGCTGGATTCCTACGAGCCTGCCTTTGCCTGCATCGGGCCGTTGAACGACTCGGCGCGCACCCTGGAGTTCATCGAGTATCTGCTCTCGGCCGAGGGGCAGAAGTTGCTCGAGGAGCACGACATTCCCCCGGTCACCAAGTGAGGAGAAAGACCATGAGTGAGCCTCTCAAGACAACGATCCGCTGGTCCTGCCTTGGCGCCCTGGTGGCGCTGTTGGGAGTCGGCTGTCCGAAGCGGGAGTCGAGCGCGCCGTCGGCCAAGGCCGCGCCCCCGGTGGCCAGTCAGCCCGGCGCGGCGGCGACGGAGTTCTGCGACTTCAAGGCCGGCCCGGACGATGCCAAGGTGAAGGTGGTGGCGTACTATCCCGGTCGGCACGAGGACACGATTGCGGCGGTGAAACGCCTGCTGCAGGCCTTCCCGCAGGATGCCAGCGTCGAAGTGGTTGACTGGCGGCGGCCGGAAGGGCTCATGCGCCGTGACGCGGGCGGCCTGACCTGCGCCGGCGTCACCATCAACGGCAAGAATGCCTTCGACCTGGAGATGGACGGGAAGAAGGCCAAGGTCCTGTTTGTCCGCGGCATTGACGGTGAGTGGACGGAAGCGGATCTCACCGCGGCCGTGAAACAGGAACTGGCCAAAGCCGGTGTGAAGTAGCAGTGCCCGCGTTGCGCATCTACCTGGACCACAATGCCACGTCGCCGGTTCACCCGGAGGTGGCCGATGCGCTGCTGCCCTTTCTGCGGGACGCCTACGGCAACCCCTCCGCGCCGTACGCGCTGGGGCAGGAGGCCCGGCGGGCGCTGGACCAGGCCCGGTCGCAGGTGGCGGCGTTGCTGGGGGCCACGCCTGCGGAGGTCGTCTTCTGCGGTGGCGGCACCGAGGCCACCAACCTGGCCATCTCCGGGGCGTTTTTCGGGCGGGCGGACGAGTGCCGGCGTCATTTGGTGCTGTCTGCCATCGAGCATCCCAGCGTGTCCGAAACCTGCGAATGGCTGCGTCGGTTCCATGGCGCCGAGGTGACGGTGGTTGGGGTGAGTTCGGATGGCCGCGTCGACCCGGCTGAGATCGAGGCCGCGGTGCGTCCGGAGACACTGCTGGTGGCGGTGATGCAGGCCAACAACGAGACCGGCGTACTGCAACCGGTCGCGGAGATCGGCCAGCGCTTGGCCGGGCGCGGCATCCGTTTCCATGTCGACGGCGTCCAGGCAGCCGGGCGCATTCCGGTCGAGATGAAGGCCATCGGCTGCCAATCCTATGCCATCTCGGCCCACAAATTCGGCGGCATGAAGGGAACCGGCGCGCTGGTGCTGCGCGAGCGCCAGGGCCTGGAGGCCATCATCCGTGGTGGGCATCAGGAGCGCGGCCTGCGGGCCGGAACCGAGAATGTGGCGGGCGCGGTGGCGCTGGGCAAAGCCGCCTGGGTCGCGGCGCGGGACCTGGAGCGCAATCAGGCGCAGTGCCGGCTTACCCGGGGCGTGTTTGAGACGCTCACCGAGCGCATCCCACGCAGTTGGCGCAACGGCCACGCCGAGTTGCGCCTCCCCAACACGGTGAATCTCTGCTGTCTGCATGCGGATGCCATGAGTGTCGTCCTGGCGCTGAGTTCTCTCGGTATCTACGTCGGCACCGGCTCGGCCTGCGCCAGCCACCGCCAGGAACCCTCGCGGGTGCTCACGGCCATGGGGCTAACCCCGGAGGCGGCCTTCTGCTCGATCCGCATCTCCGTCGGGCCGGAGACCACGGAAGCCGAGGCCCGCCTGGCGGCGGAGCGCATCGTGGAGTGCGTCGAGCGGGTGCGCCTGGTGACCTCTCCCGAGGACATCGGCGTCTGCGACGAGGACTGCCCGTGCTTTCTGGAGCCCCCCACGTGACTTCAGCCACGCCAGGCAGGCCGGTGCGACTCACGCTCATCCGCAGTGACCCGCCCTGCCGCAAGTGTCGCGAGACCAAGGCGGCCCTCGAAACGGTCGTCCAGGACCGCGGGAACCCGGTGGAACTCGTGGTGCTGACGGTGGCCGAGGCCGAGGAAGCTGGTTACGGGGTGGTTCTGACCCCGACCGTGCTGGTCAACGGCAAGGTGCTTTGCGCGGGGATCGTGCCGCGGGCCGCGGGCGTGGCGCGCCTCGTCGCGGCGGAGTCGCAGCCCCCCTGAAACCGGCTTCTCATCCCAGCGGCTGCCACTTCTGCGAGCCGCGCTGGCTGGCCCAGGCCGCGGCGATGAAGGCGACGCCGCGGTAGCCGTCCTCGACCGTCGGATAGTCAGGCGTGCTGCCGGGCCCGAGGCTGCCGTCCTGCACGGCCCGGATGCGGTCCGCGAAGGCACGGTAGAGGTTGGCGAAGGCTTCGATGAAGCCCTCGGGGTGACCGGCGGGGATGCGGCAGGCCGCCAGGGCCTCGGGGCGCAGATAGGCGTTACCGCAGCCGGCGCGCACGATCTCACGGGGCCGATCCGGCCATTTCAGGATCAAGGTGTTGGGCTCCTCCTGATGCCACTCCAGCCCGCCACGGCTGCCATAGACCCGGATGGCCAGCGAGTTCTCGTCGTTGATCGAGATCTGGCTGGCATAGAGGATGCCACGGGCCCCATTATCGAAGCGCAACAGCAGGTTGGCGTCGTCCTCGAGGGGCTTGTAGTCCACGAACACGCTGAGATCGGCGCAGAGCGCGGTCACCCGCCGACCGGAGACGTACTCGGCCAGGTGAAAGGCGTGCGTGCCGATGTCGCCAAGACAGCAACTGTCGCCGGCGCGGGCTGGATCAAGCTTCCAGGACTGGTGCTTGACGCCGGCAGAGGCGAAGTCTCCGGCCAGCCAACCCTGCGGGTACTCGACCACGATCTTGCGGATGTCGCCGAGTTCGCCCCCGAGGACCCGGGCCCGGGCCTCTTTCACCATGGGATAGCCGCTGTAGTTGTGGGTCAGACAGAAGAGCAGGCCACTGGTCCTGACCAGGGCCACCAACTCCTCCGCCTCCCGCAGAGATGCGGTCATGGGCTTCTCGCAGAGGACATGGAAACCGGCCCGCAAGGCGCGGCGGGCGATGTCCGCATGCAGGTCATTGGGCGTGACGATGGCCACGAAATCCATCCGCTCGCCCGCCGGACGGGCGGCTTCGCACTCCAGCATCTCGCCGTAGGAGGCATAGACGCGGTCCGCGGGCAGAAAGAGCTCAGCACCGGCCTGCCGCGACTTCGCGGGCGAGGAACTGAAGGCGCCACAGGTGAGTTCGATCTGGTTGTCGAGACCGGCGGCCATGCGGTGTACGCGGCCGATGAAGCCCCCCGCGCCGCCGATCAGTCCCAGGCGCAGTTTACGTCGTGTGTTCATAGGTTAGCGCGGGCGCGCAGCTCCCGTCCTCCTTGGTGTGCCTCGTCAGGCGTCATTCAGCCTTGCTGCCGCAGCACCCACACCTCGAGCTTCTCGATCTCGATAAGAGTGCCGCGGCCGCCGCACAGGTGTGGACCGCGCTTCAGGACCCGCACCGCGACGTCGTTCGCGCCGGCCCGGAAGAGGGTCGGGGCCGCGTCATAGTCGAGGCGCAGGAGCTTCTGGTTGGGGTTCACAACATAGCCGTTGCGGGCGCCGGCGGTGAGTTGTGGTTTGTCAGAGTAAATCTGGCCGTCCTTGCACTCGGGATCTCGAGCGGTGCAGCGCAGTGCTTGGCCGTTGAGTCGGACCTCGATCTCGTCGGTCAGGAAGGCGCTCCACAATACCAGGCGCAGGGTGATGCCGCGAATCGACGCGGTCGTTGCCGCCAGGTCCTCGAAAACGTACAGCGGCAGCACGGTCGGGGCGCCGTGGTTGGCCAGCGGACAGGGCAGAGGACGATCATCGTTGCGATTGTGGTAGCCGTCGGACCACGGGTATCCGCCCCGGCGCTCGACGGTAAACACCATGTCTTTGCCGCGCAAGGTGTCGTGACTGCCGACCTCGAGTATGGCGGTGGTGTACTGGCCGGGGTTGACCCAGTCCGGCAAGCCCAGTTTGGCGTGTGCCTCAGCGGAGGCGCAGGGCCAATTGAAGGTAGCGACGCTGTCGGCGCCCTGCCGCCACCAGTTGGCGTACACGCCGCGCAGGTACTCGATGGGCGCGTCGTAGTAGCCGTCGGTGGTATGATGCCGGTCGAAGGTGGGACAGAGGCGGATGCCGGTGCCTGCGGTCAGCGTCCGGTAGCTGGCAAGGTCAACCGTGGTGGTCCGGCTACCGAGGACCATGATGTCCAGCAGGCGGGCCTCGACCCAGTGTTCGACGTCGAGACCGTCCGCCCGGCAGCCGGGTAGATTCTCCGGTATGCGGGCGGCAAGCAGGATGGGCTTGCCCTTGAGCTCTGACACCTCCTGCAGCATCTCGCGCACCTGGCGCACGAAGGCGGTGGCATGGCGCCGCAGACGCCACTGTCGGCCCAGAGGCAGGCAGGGCATGTGGCGGGCGAAGTCGAGCTGGATGCCATCGAGATCATACCGGGTCACCAACTCGCGCAGAACCGCCACCTTGTGGGCCCGCAGTCCGGGCGAGGCGAGGTTCCACAGGCCCAGCCACCACCAGCAGGGCAGCACCCAGTCCGGGTGGGCGGTCTTGACGGGGTTCTGTCGAGCGGGGTCCGTATGCCCGCAGCGCTCCAGCCAGGGCTGCGGCATATCGACCTCGCTCAGGCGGGCGTTCCAGAACGCCTCCAGGCCACGCTCATGGCACCCCTGCACCAGCGCCCCGACCCAGTCGAGGCCCTGGTCCCAGTAGGTCTGCAACCGCGGAAACTGGAGCCGGGGCAGAATGCGGCTGTCGTAGATGGCGTAGGTGTCCTCGGACAGCCCGACATCCCAGCAGATGGTGTCCACCTGACTGCCGGGAGTGTCGGCGTGATTGAAGGCGAAAGCCAGCCAGGTGGCGAGGTCGGTATCGAGCAGGCGCAGCACGTCCATCGCATCGCACTGGTCGATGATGCGGCGAGGCCGCGCAACCGCCTCAGCGTGTTCGGCGGACAGCGGCACGGCGGAGTCGGGATGATGACGACTCACGGTGGTGTTCTCCTCAGGTTACGGGCGCACATCTCCGGCTCCTCGCAGCCCCACAAGAAACCCGCTGTCTGCAAGAGCCGTGCAATAGGACGGGGCGATGCCTTCAGCCCCAAAGGGGCGTCCTATACCAGCCCAGGGCAACGCCCTGGGTACCCGTCCACAGCGCGGATTGAGCCCTGAAGGGGCGGTCCATCCGACCTCGGCGCGAAGGTAGGGCAGATAGCTCGCCCCTACAGGGCTCAAACTCATAACCGTCCTATTCCCAGGGCGTTGCCCTGGGCTGGTATCGCAGCGCGCCTTCAGCGCTTCAAACTGACTCCCTTATTGCACAGGTCGCAAGAAACCCGCCGTCTGCAGGACCCGTACGCAGGTCCTACTTGGGTGGGCGGTAGCGGCGCAGGACGTCGTTGACGGTGGGGATGATGCCATAGAGTTCCGGGCGGCGGGCGGCGAACAACCGGTCGCGCCAGCCGGGCTGCTGTTCCGGCAGGTTATCGGTGTAGTAGGAAGGGATGTCGGTCTTCCCGGGGGTGGCCTGGTTCTTCTTCTTGCCGGCATAGAAGACGCGCGGGTCAGCCAGGTCAATGTCGTAATGGATCAGCCCTTCGCGTTGATACCCCGACGATGCCATGATCTGGCCATAGGGGTCCACGATCAGGCTGCGCAGGGACGGGTCTGACGAGAGCCAATGTGAGCACGCGAGCCAGGCGGCGTTGTCGAGAGCGCGGGCTCGCAGCAGGGTCTCGTTCGTGCGGCCGCTGGCGCCCCACATCTGGCTGGCGTCAAGGATCAACTCGGCGCCGAGAAGGGTCAGGACCCGCTGGATTTCCCAGATGTAGAGGTCGCCGCACTCGTAGGCGCCGACCCGGCCAAAATCGGTATCGAACACCTTGATCTCCGGGAAGCCCTTGACCCAGTAGAGTGGCTCGCCGTAGATCTCCTTACCGGTACGGTCCCAGACCCGTAAGATGCTGGCCTGGTCCTGGTCACCCACGCCGCCGATGGCGATGTAGCACTGCATGGCAAGCGCCTTCTCCGCCACCGTCCGGATCACCTGCCGGGTGGTCTCATCCTGAACCTTCGTGCCCTGCTCCGACAGCAGCAACAGGTCCGGCTTGAGTGCCGCTGCCTGATCGATCAGGCGCAGCATGGCCGTCGGTACGGCGCCCTGACGCCAGATGTCAGCCCGCGCGAAGGTGCCTACGGCCAGGCGACAGGTGCGCTTGGCGTAAGGCGGCAACTCGGGTTTGCGGTAGGGCTCAGCCAGGGGCCGAAAGGCGCTGCGGTCGCCCGTGTTGTTGACAAAGAAGATGTTCTCCGCCTGCCGGTAGGTATCGTAGACATCCACTTTGCGTTGATCCAGGTCGACCCTGGCCGTGGCCACGCCCGCGGCGTAGCCGGTATCGGCGATCGGGGTGCCGACGCGATTCAGGATCATGCTCCGCCCCCAGGCGGCGCCCGGCATGCCGGACTCGTAATTGTGGGTGATGTAGGTCCGTGGGTCGGCGTACATGGCCGTTGCCAGGTGCGCATGGCTGTCCAGGCAGCGCGCCATCAACAAGGGCTCCAAACCGCTGTGATCGCGGAGGCGCTCGGGGTAGTCATGCCAGGTCAGGACCTCCGCCCCGTTCATACTCAGGACCATGTAGACTTCGGGAAAATAGAAGTCCGAGCCGACGGTCATGCCGACCTTGCCAAAATCGGTGGTGAACACGGGCAGCTCGTTGCCCACGGCAAACGGCTCATCGGGGAAGGCGTGCGTCTGGCGGTAACGGCCGCAGATACGGCCCTCGCGATCGGCCAGGATGGCCGTGTGGTAGGTCTTGGCGCCGTCGACCTCGGCCAAGGCGAAAGCCAGGTAGGCGCGCCGTTCGCGAGCGAACGCCAGAAACGGCGAGAGTTCAGCCTCCGCCTGCGCGGTCTGGAACGACAGATACGGCAGCAGCGGCAGCACCACCAAGTCGGCGCCCGCGGGACTCTTGGCAAGATCGCCCAGGACGTACTCCCGCGTCTCGTACGGGCTGCCGTTGAGCAGGCAGCACGAGCTCAGGGTGACGATGCGATTGGCGGCGCCGGCATTCGCCGTCGCCAAGGCCAAGCCGGCGCTCAGGGCAAGCATAGATCTGGCCGACATGAGACTTCCTCTTCAGTAAGTCGCCCGGCCGCCGGAGATATCGAACACCCCGCCGGTGGTGAACGAACAGTCTTCCGAGGCCAGCCACGCCACCATGGCCGCGATTTCATCGACCAGGACGAAACGGCCCATGGGAATCTTCGCCAGCATGTAGTCGACGTGCTGCGGCGAGAGCTGGTCGAGGATTGCGGTGCGGGCGGCGGCCGGGGTGACGCAATTCACCAGCACGCCGCTCTTGGCCAGCTCCTTCCCCAGCGACTTGGTCAGGGCGATGAGCCCGGCTTTGGCGGCACTGTAAGCAGCGGCATTCGGGTTGCCTTCCTTGCCGGCAATGGAGGCGAGGTTGACGATGCGCCCGTACGCTTGCCGGACCATCTGTGGCGCCAGCGCGCGGCAACACAGGAAGGGGCCCGTGAGGTCGGTCTTCAGGATGCGCTCCCACTCGACCAGCGGGTAGTCGATGACCGGCGCCGCCAGGCCCGCGATGCCGGCGTTATTCACCAGGATGTCGACCCGACCCGGCCCGGCGCTGAGACTGGCCGCCGCACTCGCGACCGCCTGCTCGTCGGTGACGTCAACCACGGCGCCCTGCACCGGGCCGGAGAGCGTGGCCAGGGTCTGCCGCAACCGCCTTTCGTCACGGTCCCAGATCTGCACGCTGGCCCCGGAGGCAAGCAGGCGCTGGACGATGGCCAGGCCAATGCCCTGCGCGCCGCCGGTAACCACCGCGTGACGGCCCTTCAGGTCGAGTTGATTCATCTGCCAGACCCCCAGCTTCCTCTCTGACGCGACGCGCTCGGCAATGGGGTGCCAAGACGCCTCAATATACACGTGCTAGGCTCTTGCAGAACCCCGCATCTGCCCCTGGGGGCGCAGGTCAGTATGGGTCATTCGACATTCTGCGGTTCTCATACCAGCAAACCCCTACGGAGCTGACTTGCACCCCGCCCCTGGACAGGGCTGTTTCAAGAAACGACCGCCGTCGTACCGTCGGCAGTGAAAGCGGCGTCGACGGGCCGCGGACGCGGCCCGTCGCCGCCGCCTTCACTGCCGACGGTACGACGGCGGTCGTAATCTTAAAACAGCCCTGGGCGAGGGGAGGGCGCAAGTCAGCTCCCTAGGGGTTTGCTGGTATGAGAACCGCAGAATGTCGAA
>CAIZKT010000975.1:0-8133 GCA_903933565.1 uncultured Victivallales bacterium
AAAACTGGCATAAAAAAGGAAGAAAAACATGATGCATGGCGCGATACTTCTGTTAGCGATAGAGTACGGGTATACGAGTTGGCACGAGAATTGGGTTTCGCGAACAAGGAGATGATCGAGCTCCTCGTGGCGGAAGGCATTGACGTCCGCAGTCACGCCAGTACCCTTGAGCCGGAGTTCGCGGACGTGGTGCGTGAGCGCGTGATCGCGCGGCGCCTGCAGGAGCAATCCAAGGGCAAGCCCCGCGCCAAGGCCGTACTCAAGCCTCTGCCTAAGGCCACGCCAGAAAGCGCAGTCGAAGCGGCGCCACTGGTGGTGAGAACGCCTGCGGTTACACCAGCTTCAGACACCGAACCGGTGTTGGATTCCACTACCGAGGCGGTCGCCGAGGAGGCCGACCCGGCGGTTGCGGGCGAGGCCCGCGAGCTGCATCTCAAGCCGCCGATCACCGTCCGCGACTTGGCCGAGGCCTTGGGGCGCAAGCCGAATGAACTCATTGGCGAACTCTTCACGATGAACGTGTTCGCCGCCATCAACCAGGTCCTCGATGCCGACTTGGTAGAGCAGATCTGCGCACGTCATGGAGTCAGTTTTGTAAGAGAGCGTAGAGAGCGCGCCAAGGTCCGACCCAAGCCCGTCGTCGAGGGACAGGCCCCTGCACCGGAGCGGACGGGTCGCGAACGGCCGCGCCCGCCGGTTGTGGCGTTCATGGGGCATGTCGATCACGGCAAGACATCCCTTCAGGACCGCATTCGGAACACTGCAGTGGCTGCCGGAGAGGCTGGCGGCATCACCCAGCATATCGGTGCCAGCGTTATCCACGTCGAAGGCCAAACGCTAACCCTTCTCGACACCCCCGGCCACGAAGCGTTCACGGCCATGCGGGCGCGAGGGGCCAACGCCACGGACATCGCCGTGCTGGTGGTGGCGGCAGACGACGGCGTGATGCCACAGACCATCGAGGCCTATAACCACGCCAAAGCGGCCAATGTTGCTATCGTGGTGGCGATGAACAAGATGGACCTGCCCAACGCAAACCCAGACCGCGTGCGGCTCGGCCTGCAGCAACTGGGCTTGCTCTTGGAGGAATGGGGGGGCGATATCGCTGTCGTGCCTGTATCCGCGCTGACTGGGGAGGGTGTCGATGAGCTTCTGGACCGTCTCCTGCTTGAGGCGGAGATGCTCGAGCTGAATGCGGATCCTGATGCGCCCTGCGAAGCGCTGATCATCGAGGCCCAACTCGAGACCGGCATGGGGCCAACCGCCAGCGTGCTGGTGCGTAACGGCACGCTGCACGTCGGCGACCTGATGCTGTGTGGTCACTATTACGGCAGGGCGAAGGCGCTCATCGATCACCTCGGCAAGCGCATTACCATGGCTGGGGCCAGTACGCCGGTCAAAGTTCTCGGTTTGTCGGGGGTGCCTCAGGCAGGGGATATGTTGATCACCTGCGAGAACGAACGCGAGGCACGAGAGACGGCTGCCGAACGCGAAGAGTTGTCGCGCCAGGGAGAACTTGGCGGCGAGCGTAAGGTCAGTCTCGAAGACCTCTTCCGGCAGATGGAAGAGGAGTCCCGCCAGGAACTGAAACTGATCGTCAAAGCGGACGTGCGTGGTTCGGTCGAAGCCATCATGGACAGTATCGCCCGCATCAAGTCCGACAAGATTCGTGTGAACGTCATCCACAACGGGGTGGGTGAGATAACCGAGAACGATGTCGCGTTGGCGGCCGCCTCGGACGCCCTCATCATGGGCTTCCACGTACGCGCCATGCCGGGCGTGAACCGGATTGCCAAGCAATCCGGCGTTGAAATCCGCCTGTACGGCATCATCTACGAACTCCTCGGACAGCTTGAGGAGGCCATGCGCGGTCGCCTCCGGCCGGAACACCGCGAGACCGCTATCGGCCAAGCTCAGATCATTCAGGTCTTTGAACTCAGCAGGTCCGGCAAGGTCTGCGGCTGCCGCGTCGAAACCGGTGCGGTCCGCGTCGGTTCCAGCGCTAAGGTTTTCCGCGAGGGTGAACTCATCTACAGCGGTCAGGTGGCATCATTGCGCCGGTTCAAGGATGACGTCCGTGAAGTCCGCAGCGGCGTGGAATGCGGCATCCGTCTGGACAACTTCGAGGACTTTGAGGTCGGTGACACGATCGAGGTTTTTGAGCTTACAGAAGTCACTCCCCAGCTCTGAACCGTCCGCTCGGTGACCGGGCGGACAGATGAGGCAGGTCTCCGACTCATGACCGTTAGCAAACGAATGGTACGCATAGACGAGCTGTTACGGCGTGAGTTGGGAACGCTGTGTGAAAAGTTGGTCGCGCCACACGTGCAGGCCTTGGTGACGGTCACCAAGGTTCAGTGCGCGCCGGATCTGCGCGAGGCGATGGTGTACGTCAGCGTGCTGGGCGACATTGAAACGCATGCCCAGACCATGCGATTGCTGCAGAGCGTGCGCCGTGAATTGCAGCAGGAGTTGGCCCACCGGGTCATTCTTAAGTACACGCCCAAGTTGCGCTTCCGCGAAGATCAGACCGCCGAACAGGCGGACCGTGTGCTGACCCTCCTCGATGGATTACAGATTCCCGACGAGCCTGGCTCTCTTGACGCCGCGCCCGCCGAGCAACCCGAGTAAACTCTGACCATGCCTCCCCAGGATGACTATTCCGAGAGTGGCCTGATCCTAGTGGACAAGCCGCAGGACTGGACCAGTCACGATGTCGTGAACTTCGTCCGTGGGCGCTTCGCGATCAGCAAGGTCGGGCACTGTGGCACTCTGGATCCCATTGCCACCGGCTTGCTGGTGCTGCTGCTCGGACGCGCCACCAGGCTCTCGTCGCGCCTGCTGTCGCAGGATAAAGTTTATACTGGGGTTCTGCGCCTGGGCGTGGAAACACACACTCAGGACCGTGCTGGGGAGATCACCGCAACAGCGGACTTCGGCAGCGTGACCTCGGACGCAGTCCGGGCTGCGGCGGCTCGTTTCGTGGGCTCTATCATGCAGGTTCCGCCCATGGTCTCCGCACTCAAGCGGGATGGACAGCGCCTCTACAAGCTGGCCCGCCGTGGCCAGGAAGTGGAGCGTGAACCCCGCCCGGTGCAGATTCACCGGTTTGACATCGACACCATAGATATCCCGATGGTGCGCTTCACGGTTCACTGCAGCAAAGGCACGTACATCCGTACCCTGTGCGCAGACCTTGGGAAGACCTTGGGCTGCGGCGGTCATATGTACGACCTGCGACGTCTACGTAGCGGCAGCTTTCGCATTGAAGACGCGCATACCATTGAGACCATCAAGGTGTGGGATCGTCAGACGTTTATGGCGCACATGACGCCCCTAGCCGACGTCGTGGTTGGCCTGATGGACACTTAGACGCCTGCTTACAGCCCCAGGCTCTGGTCGACGCCATGACCCTGATGACAGCAAGTGTTCCGGTTGAGTTGCGGTCTATACACGGCATCCAGCGCATCGTGGCGGCGTTTGGGGTGTTTGATGGCGTTCATCTGGGGCACCGACGCATCCTGGACCGCGTCCTCGATCTGGCCAGGCAGACCAACGCGGTGCCGACGGTGATCACTTTCGACACCCACCCTAGATCCGTCGTCTCGTCGGTCACCCCACCGCTTCTGCTCACCGCGATCCCACAGCGTTTGCGTCTGCTCGCCGACGTCGGCATAGAGGCTGTCGTGCTCCTCCCCTTTGGGCCTGCAATGGCCTCCATGAGTCCTAGAAGCTTTCTTCTTACTTACGTGTTTGCGTCCAGTGGTCCGGAGGTTCTTGGCGTCTGTATCGGATCTGGCTGGCGGTTCGGCAAAGGCGGGATAGGGGGGGGCGATACGCTCAGCGACGTGGCATCGCCTTTCGGCTGCCGCGTGGAAAGTGTTGCCGAAGTGTCCTTGGACGGACGGACGATCAGCAGCACGCGCATCCGTGAGGCGGTACAAGCTGGCCAACTCGATCAGGCTGCGGTGCTGCTCGGGAGGCTGTTTTCGGTCTCCGGTACTGTAACGCGAGGAAAGGGCATCGGAAAGTCGAAGCTCGACTGTCCGACGGCAAACCTGCAGAACCCTGACATCGTGCTACCGCCGAGCGGCGTGTACGCAGCGCGCGCACACCGAGTGCCGCGAGGGGCCACGCTCCCTGGCATAGTCTACGTCGGCAGTTCCCCGACCTTCGTACCGGAGGGATCCCCTGCCCCGCCGAGAGTCGTGGAACTCCACCTCTTCGGAGTGGCCGAGTCGCTGTACGGTGAGGAGATCGACATCGACTTTGTTTCGATGCTTCGCGCGGACGCACGTTTCACTTCGGCGGACGCGCTCAGAGCCCAGATCACACGAGACATAGTCGAGGCGCGACACCTCCTCGGCCTGCCGCCAGGCTCCCCATAAGGGACCGCCGCCATCAGGGCGGGAGAGGTATCTCGCTGAGCCCTGTCCGAGTCACGCGGCTCGGCGCAGCAGGGGCAGGACGACAAGAATGAGACCCGCCGTCGTGCCCACCGCGCCGACAAGCCGCTGCCAGCGCGTCCCCCGCGCCATGGCCCCAAGCAAATCACGGAAACGCCACGGTGCTGAGATCAAGAACATCCCCCACAGCCCCACCGCATAGCACGCAAGGCAATAGAGGGGTCGCCACGAGACCATCTCAGCGAACGCACCGTGTAACAGGTACGTTGCACACAGCACAAGGAAGCCTCCCAGCGCTCGGGCAAAGAGATAGTCCAGGTGGTGGTAGATCAGGACTGCGGCGACAGGAACCAACGCCCACACCGCCTTGCGGTAGGTGGTCAAACCACCCTCAAGCATCAAGCACCCGTGGTAGGCGGCCCACAGCAGGCAAACCACGCCCAGAACCTCCCCCGCCACGCGGGCTCGCGGTAACCGCGCCGCCAAACCCGCATCAAGATGGCATCCGTGCCACACCGCGGCACCGCCAACGGCGAAGATAAGACCGAGACTGACCGACAGTGCTATAAACGCCATGAACGACTCCGTAGCCACCAAAAGGAAGCGCTGCTGAAACCGCAAGACAGACGTTGGCTCCAGTAAAGGTATGCCGCCGCTGGACAAGCCACCGTAAAACACCCGGGCGATCGCGCCCACCGCTACCTCGTGGTTGAAGAACATAAAGCAAGCCACGGCGGATACAACGGTGGTGGGACACAGGGGGGCGCAAGTCAGCTCCGTAGGGGTTGTTGTTCCGTTTCCTGCTGCATCCGGTGGGTAGATGGATCACTTAGCTTTGGGGGAGACTTCCCACGGGGCTTGTCGCTTAGGGGGAAGAAGTCGGTCCTGGCTCGCTCGATGGACAGAGCTATCCACTTGACCATGAGGGTACGGAACGTCTTGTCGGCGGCGAGCCAGGTCTTGAGTTCCTCGAGGTGTGTCGTCTTCACGAAGCGGCAGAAGGGCTTGCCGCGATGGACATACGTCAGCTTGTTGTGGGGGCCGTGCTTCTTGGGCTCGGTTAGGTGGTGGCATCGGCAGGTCGGAGTCCCGCGGACGTGATGCTGCAGCGAGATGCTCCCCGGATGCATGGGCTCAATCCGCAGCAACTCCTACGGAACTGACTTGCGCCCGAGAATTTGCCATGGTGTTGCGTTTACGCCCGGATGCCGGTATCTTGGATGACTGTGGTGCAGACAGTTTCTGTAGAGAGATCCAGCATGTCGCCTTCAGACCAGTCATCCACCGCAACGGTGAGGATTACGCTCCCGGGACGCTTCCGCAATTCCGCCTCACTGCAGGCGCCCCAAGGGGTACCCGCACCACCCGAAGCTGAGGTCAGCGCAGTCGCGCGGCGCGATGCCTCGAGGGAACGACCATGGGCCGCCTCGCGGGCTCTGCTAGACACGATCTATGATGGGCTCGTCGTCTGCGGTAAAGGAGGGTGCATCGTCGACGTCAATGACCGCGCCGCGGCCCTTTTCCAGCGTACGGTTGACGAACTCCTGCAGTCCGCTATTTCTGACATCATCGACGGGGCCAACGAAGACCTTATCGCAGAGCTTGAGGGCATGGCTGGCATTCAGCCCTTCGCCATTTTGGATGCCTACGGATTGCGCGCCGACGGTGGCGAGTTCGCCGCCGAGATCGCGGTCCATCCCATGGAGATGGACGACGGTCCCCGGCTCGTGTTCTTTGTGCGCGACATCACCCGCCGTATCCAAATGGAAAGGAAACTTGTGCGCCTCAGCAAGGCGGTGGACAGCACCAGCGATGGGATCGCCATCGCCGACGAAGAGAGGCGCCACATCTACCAGAATGCGTCTTTCTTACAGCTTATAGGCCCCCAGCGAGCCGCCTCTCTGGCCGAAGAGCACGGCTTTGGATGGCTGCTTGGGGCCGCCGCCGAATCCATGCAGCGAACCGTCGACGCCGGGCACTCCTGGAGCGGCCGGGCGGACCTCTCCACGGACCATGGCGCAGTGGTGCCGACGCTATTTCGGGTCGATCCCATCTGGCAGGAGGACGGCCGCATCCTCGGCAGCGTGGCCGTCGTCACGGATATCACCAAGGAACAGCAAGCGGAGGCCAAGCTTCGTCAGACATTGGCCGAATTAGAGCGGACCAACGCAGAACTCGGGCAGATCGCCTACGTGGCAAGCCACGACCTGAAGGAGCCGCTACGTGTCATCATCGGTTACCTTGATCTGCTGCACCGACGCTACGACGGGCAATTGGACGACACTGCACGCGGCTTCATCCAGAATGCGGTGGAAGGTGCCGACCGTATGCGCGACCTGATCAACCACATCCTGGACTACGCCCGCCTAAACCGTTCCCCAGGCCCGCTGACCACTATCAACGCGGCCTTGTTGGTGCGCCAGGCCCAGGAGAACCTACGGTCTCTGAGCGATGAGCGCCATGCCATCATCACCCTGGATCCACTGCCGGATATACGTACGGCACCTACGCGGATGGTCCAAGTATTCCAGAACCTCATCGACAATGCCATCCGTTACTGTGATCGAGACATACCCAGAGTGCATGTCCGAGCCGTGCGGCGGGAACAGAATTGGGTGTTCTTCGTGACCGACAACGGCATTGGCATAGACCCAGAACTGCAGAGCCGTGTTTTCATCCTTTTCCAGCGCTTGCATACGCGGGAAGAATACGAAGGATCGGGAATCGGTTTGGCTACTTGCAAGAAGATCGTCGAACGCTTCGGGGGGACCCTGTGGATCGAAGAAAGCAAGGTGGCAGGTGGGACCACCTTTGCCTTTTCCGTGCCGGTCGCAGGATGCGCAGGCTGAGCCGTCGAGCGCGGGGCAACGTGCGGTATTCAGCGTCGTCCGGTAACCCAGTCGGATTCGTACCAGAGCATGTGGTAGTCGGACCGCAGGTTGATACCCTTAACGTCGCGAAGCACGGACTCCAACTGCTTCAGAGCCCACAGTAGCATCATGTAAGGCTTGTCTTCCGCAGGCTCCACCACCCCTGCGTTCGTGCCACGCCGGTCAGACTTGGTCACGTCCGTGATATCTGCCACTTGCCTAAGCAGGGCCAGAAACAGGATCATCTGGCCCGGCAGCTTGCTAAGCTCCGCCTGATATGCGCAGAGACGATACCGCCAGAAACTCTCGCGCGCTTCTTTTGTTTTCAACTGCTCGACACACTCACCACACTCATCGATGAAACGCACCACGCCCACCGGGTTGACCAAGATCACCTTCTCAGCAGGGTCATAGCGGGTCGGTTCCATCTGCTCAACAGCCTGACATCCGCCGATGAAACGAACACGAATGCCGTCGCTCCCGGTGTGGTCCAGTACAAAGAGAGTTTGCAGTGCCTCAACGACCTTGGATCGGTTTGCTCTCAAACACAGGTCGTCGAGTTCCGCAAGGGCTCGCGCTGAAGGAGGGTCGGACTGCGTCGCGACGCGAGCCAGTTTCTCAAACTGACGCCAAGTAGATGAGAGTGTCCGAGGAGCCATGCCGGTAGACCTCTTGCGTAAAGCGCCAATATACCCCCCCTGCGGGGGCCTGTCCACGAGCCCTGTCAAGCTCGGCCGCCACCCAATAGAAAAGGCGGCACAGTTAGCACTGTACCGCCTTTTGGGTAAGAGAAAGGACTGGCAACGAGCTACTTTCCCGCACTCTTGTATGCAGTATCATCGCCGCGGAGGCCCTTC
>CAIZKT010000976.1:0-5129 GCA_903933565.1 uncultured Victivallales bacterium
CGCGTTGGGTTCGACTGGGGCGCTGCATTGCCAGTCGGCGGTTCGACGGCGGAACCGTATCGGTCGTTTCCGCGGGAGCATTTCTCGGTGCGATGGACAGGGCGGGTGTTACCGCGGTTTTCGGAAGCGTACACGTTCAGGGTGAACGCGACGGGCGCGGCGCAACTGTGGGTGAATGGACAACCGGTCGCGAAACAGGCGGTGGTGTTGCAAGCGGGTGTGCCGGCGGAGATCAAGCTTGAATTTCGCTGCAAGACACGGCCGGCGGCGGTGGAATTGCGCTGGTCCAGTCCGAGCACACCGGAGGAAACGATTGATCCGGTCGCGGAGAACGGGCTGAACCTTTCGTCGTGGGCGGGCTATTGTTTCGCCGACAAGGCGAAGGAGGGACGCTGGTGGAAGGCCGACACGGATGAACTTGGTTGGCCAACGAGCGACGGCGAGTTCATCCTCTCGGAAGGCGGCAAGAGCACCAAGGGAACGTGGCTCGTGCAGTTCAATGGCAAAGCCGAGGTTGCTTGCAATTTATTCAAGGGCGTGTGGCTTGTGAACGGCAAGGAACTCCCCGTCAAACTGCCGCGCGGCGAAGGCTACGATGTGGCGCGCAACCTGACGACCGCCAAGTTGCTCGTCGAGCAGGGCGAAGGGGCGATGTGGCTGAAGTTCACCCGCACCAGCCGCGACGGTTCCGAAGTAACCGGCACGGGGCTGACGAATATCCGGTTCATGCGCCCGATGGCGTTCGGTTCCGACACGCCGCACAATCCAGGTGAGATCAGTTACCGGCCGATGAAGCAAATGGCGGGGTGTTTCACCTGTCTGCGCTGGTTGGAGGTCGCCAACGACCGCAACTCTGGCAAGTGGGCCGACCGTTCGTTGCCCGGCTCCATGCAGTTTCGCCAGCGCCGCAACAAGAATGAATCGGCTGGCGAAAACTGGGAGCACCTCATCATGCTCGCCAACGAAACCGGCCGCGACCTCTACCTCTGCACGCCAATCGCCGCCGACAACGAGTACTTCGAGAAGCTCGCGCGGCTTTTAAAGTTCGGTTCCGATGGTCGCGAACCGTACACGCAACCGATGGCCAATCCGGTTTATCCGCCGCTCAACCCGAACCTGCGCGCCTACATCGAAGTCGGCAACGAGATCTGGAACTGGGCGTTCGGCTCGACCCAGCAATGCAGCGAGTCTGCCGCGCGCGAAATCAAGGAGCAGACCGCCGAGTCGAAGATTTTCAATTACAACGGCAAGGGCAACTACCGGACCTGGCACGCGCTGCGCACCGTGCGCTGCAGCGACATCTTCCGCTCCGTGTTCGGCGACGCCGGGATGGGTGCGCGCGTGCGGATGCTCTGCGAGTACCAGTATGCTAACGCGCAGGAGACGGCCTGGCAATCGTTCCGCTTCCTCGACGCCTACTTCAACAACGGCGACGGCGACCATGTGAAAGAGCCTCATCCTATCAATCATTACCTCTGGGGTGGCGGTGGCGCGGCCTACTACGGCGTCGGCAACCCCGACGGCGAGCAGACCAATACTGTATTCCGCGACGGCAGCTTCGAGCAGGTCGTCATCGCCGATGGTGCCACACAATCTGCCCTCGCTGGCAGCGCCTGGCAGTTCAAGGGCGATGCAGGCGTGTTCCGCAACCTCACCTCAGCCGTCGCCGGTTACGAGCCGGACAAGAAATTCAACGCGCGCAAGAATGCCGCTTTCGGTTTCAAGTTCCGCGTCGGCAACCAGCCGCTCTATGTTTACCGACTCGGACGCGTCTTCACGCGCGGCAGCGACGGCGCGCGGATGTGCCTCGTGCGCGATGACACCAAACAACTTGTCATGCAGGCCACCACCGAGAAAGCAGGAGGGTTCCTGACGAAGATGTTCGGCTATTATTTTACGCCCGCCGCCGACAAACCTGTACGGCTCGAACCG
The DNA here is from genome assembly GCA_903933565.1 of uncultured Victivallales bacterium. GTDB lineage: Bacteria > Verrucomicrobiota > Lentisphaeria > Oligosphaerales > JAFGRS01 > CAILUI01. The sequence continues at coordinate 1,933 of CAIZKT010000976.1, forward strand.
AACACTGTTTATTATGTGTTCGCCAACGACGAAGGCGGCGATGAAGCCACGGCCACGGCGGGTGAGGGGATCACCTTGCTCGCCGCCGCCCGTGCCACCGTCACTGATCCCGACAAGCCTGCGAGCTGGAAATTCGAGGACGCCCAAGCCGGTCGCGTATTCGGCCCGGTCACGTTACTCTACTCAATCCGGCCCGACGTGCAGACAACGTTCCCGCAGCCGCCCGACGGTCAACAAGCCGCGTTCATCCGCGGCACCGGAGAGATGTCCCAAGTGGTGAACTTCACCAAACCCGGCGACTACGCGCTCGCGTTCAACGCTACCGGCGACGGAAAAAGCTGGCCCGGCCATGCGCCTTTCGCAGTGTTCGTGGACGGCCAGAACGCCAACGCGATGGGGCAAAGCGATTACCGCGACGGCGGAGGCGCGTGCAGTATCGGCGGCTGGGGCCGTCAGAACGGGTTCAAGGAAGAATGGGGTAGCGCCGTCTTCCGCATCGCCAAGCCAGGCCCGCACACGATCCGGTTCGCCGGTGCCGGCAAGGACGAGAAGCGCTGGACGGTGTTCGACAACCTGCGCCTCGCCAGTGTGGACGCGATCATGGAAAGTGGTTTCGGCGCCGGCTCGGCGCTAGGCCAACCGGCCGAGGCGAAATGGTCCGACCGGCAGATGACTGACTCGCAGTTTGCTCTGGCATTCGGCCTGCCGCGTGTCAGCTACGAGACCGGCTGGTCGCTCGGCGGCGATTTCTACCAGAAACCGATCCACAACTACGCAAAGTTCAAGGACCCGCGTGCAGCGAAGATCAATGACAAGTCCGCTGAACTGCTTGAACGCAGCGGCTGCACCCTGCCGGTCTGGGGCGTGTACATCTACTGGCCGCCCGACGATTTTACCAATGGTCGTGACTTCCCGATCATGAAAAGCATCATCGCCTCCAGTAACCGCCTGCCCGCAGAGCCGGACAACGGCATCGCGATTCCAGCGTCGCTTTGCGCGACGAATGCGATCCAGTGGCACTGGGGCAAAACGGATTCGAAGCTGGCTGCGCGCGGCGACTGGCTGAGCTGGATTATCATCTGTCCTTCCACGGGCGACTACCAATTCAAAGTCACCGCCGCCGGTAACTACATCCTCGAAGCCGACGGCCACCCCGTCACCGGCAAAGCGCATCTCACCAAAGGTGCCCACGGCATCCGCCTGAGGAATACCGGTCCCACACTTGTCCTTAACTCCATCGAGGTAACAAAACCATGAAACTAAAATCGGCAATCATATTGATCTTGGCACTGGCGTTGGCAACGGCGAGCACGGCGTGGGCGGCGGACGAATGCCCGTTGGTGACGAAGGTTCGGTTCTATCCCCGGCCGGGAAACGCGGAGCGGATGAAAGGCGGGAAGTTCACGGGCTCGAATCAGAGCGCGACGTCGGACGGCCAGACCATCGCCGAGATCAAGACGGCACCCGCCGAGGGCGGATGGACGGAAATCGCCGTGGCCAAGCCGGTGCGGTACCGGTTTGTGAAGTACGAGTCGCCGTTGCGCAGTTGGGGCAACGTGGCCGAGATCGAGTTCTACAGCGGCAACAAGAAATTGACTGGTACGGGATTCGGCACCACCGGCTCGCGCGACAACAAAGGCAACGACTTCACCAAAGCGCTGGACGGCGATGTGGCGACGTTCTTTGAAGGCGTCAGCGAACACAATCAGTATGTCGGGCTGGATTTCGGCGCGGCCGCGCAAGTTGCGCTGCCGACGTTCACGCCGGCCGCCGGGGCGTATCCCGACGCGCAGACGGTAACCATCAAGAGCGCGACGCCGAACGCGAAGATTCGTTTTTTTAAGTCGGTCGGTAACCAAGGTGCTCCTTCGCCGGATCGCGGCGAAGAGTACAAGGGGTCGGTCAAGATCGCGAAGAGTACGGTCTTCGCGGCTGTGGCGTACGCCGACGGACTGGCCGTCAGTCCGGTGGTGCTCGCGCCGTACCGGATCGGTGGGGCGGCGCGGGACGCGAAAGTGGTACGGACGTTCCACTTCGGCAACAGTCTCACCGATACCTTGGACGGCTGGTTGAAGCCGCTGGCCGAAAGCGCGGGTCGGCAAATGGATTTTCACCGGTGTACCATTCCCGGTGCACCGACGGAATGGCTTTGGCACCATCCTGGGGGGTTTGGCTCTGGCCCATACAACGAGGAGTTTTTCGTGTTGGCGCCGATTGACCATTTGTTTCTCCAGCCGTTTGCCGGTCACGGTCGGTCGGTCGAGAACGAGGCGGACTACGATGGCCGGTTCTATGACGCCTGTCGCAAACACAGCCCGGACGTGCAACTGTGGTTGTACGTCCAGTGGCCGGGGCCAGAGTTCAAAGACCGTTGGGCGCAGTGGAGAGGCGACGACCTCAAGGCGGCTCAGCGCGAGCCGGCCAAGACGTGGCAAGCGGGCGTGGACAATCATATCGCCTACACCGAGCTGGTCCGCCAGAAGCTCGCCGACAAGTACCCGGAGAAGCCGCCGCTGATCGTGCCGGCCGGCAAGGCGCTGGCGTTGATGAAAACGGAGCTGGACGCCGGCCGCGTGCCCGGGATGACCGACTTTTTCAAGGAATTTTTTGCCGACGGCATTCACCTGACGCCAAAAGGCCGGTATCTCGTTTCGCTGGTGCACTACGCTTGCCTCTACAAGGAAAGCCCGGTTGGCAAGGCGTCGGCGCTGACCACCGGCCTCACGCCCGAGCAACTCGCCATCTTTCAGCGGCTCGCGTGGGACGCCGTGAAGAACTACCAATGGAGCGGGGTGAAACCATGAACTGGCAGAATGCGTTGTTACTGTCGGCTTGTATGTGCTGGAGCGCGCCGGAGGTGCTGGCCGAGGCGGTTGCCGGCGCGGACACGGGCGGCTGGTTCGTGTTTGAACCGGCCAACGATGCCGGACCGAGCGCCATTGGCATGGAAGACTGGCTGGAGAAACCTGCCGGCAAACACGGACGCATCGTCCGCAAGGACGACAAACTCATGTACAACGGTCAACCGATCAAGCTCTGGGGACTTAATCTGTGTTACGGCACTTGCGCGCCGGACAAAGCGCTCGCCGACAAACGGGCGGCGTTCTATCCGAAGTTTGGCATCACCACGGTCCGTCTCCACAAGTTCGCCGACGGTCCAGGCTGGGCTGGCATTCAATCGAAGGCCAGCGCGGCCG
>CAIZKT010000977.1:0-11738 GCA_903933565.1 uncultured Victivallales bacterium
AACGACGCCGAGTTCACCTATCCCGGCACCGACCTGCGCATGGTCTATCAGCTCCAGGCCGCCAACCCCGCAGGCTGAAAGTGCCACAACCCCTTTTTCCATGGATCAAGAAGTCTGAGGCTACAGCATACGTGCGCCTCATCCCGTCGGCGGGCTCGTCTTTCACCGCGCTCATCACCCGATCAGTGTGCTGCTGCATCTGCGCGAGCCGTGCCCCGTCAGAACCCTTGGCCAAGTTGGCCTGGAGGTAGGCGAGGCAGGGCTTGTACTCTCCACAGCTCAGTTCGTACTGCCCCAGGTAATACGGCGCATCGCCGGGCTTCGCCGGCGGAACCAAGACCAGAGATAGAAGCGTCGGCTTGTTAGAGGCCCGCTCTTCTGTCTCTGCCCTCGACAGTTTGACGTGCAGGCGCCAAGGCAGCAGCCGGAACCAGATCCGGTCTGCATCAAGAACCCCAGTCAGGCGGGGTTCGATCTGCTCGGCCGGGCTCGACGGGGACACGTAATCGACAGCAGCGAGTGCCGTATGGTCAGTGCCCAGAACAAGCACCCTCACCAAGGTCAGGATCTGCACATCCTGCCACCCCTTCTGTTGCAGAACCTGTTGCAGGGTCGCCTCGGTACCGCTTTCACCGAGCAGGCTAAGGGCCGCCAGGAGCAGATTCGACGCCGGCTTACCGGCAGCCAAGAGGTCGGCCAGGACCTTGCCTCCGTCCTGGGGCGGCGGCGTGGACGACGTCGCCCTGATCTTCGCGCCCAGCAACTCAAGCTCCTTTGCCCACTTAACCGAGAAACCCTGCGAGCCGGTCGCCGGCACGGTGTTCCGACCTTCCAGATCCCTCACCTTTTCCAACTCCCTCTGCTTCAGCGCCTCCGACTCGTAGCGCTCGGGGATCTTCAGCGCGACTGCATCTGCCTCAATCGACTGTGCATAGTTCAGGTTGAGGCTGAGTGCCGCAACCTCAGCTTCGAGCTTCGCGATACGCGGGAGGAACTCGGCCCCCCCTAACTGCCCTCTGTGACTTAGCAACTCGGTCGAGACGGCGCTCACGGTGACCGCTGTCTCCGCCCGCGCCCCCAGCGTCGTCCAGGCACGCTTCACCTCGCCCACTCTTCTTGCCAACGCGAGGTGCGCCGTGAAGACGTCAATCTCCTGTTTGAGTTGGTCTGACGTGCCCCTGTCGCTGTCCTGCCTCAGATCCGTTCCCAACGCCTCGAGTTGGCGGGACGCGGCGCCCAGCTCTGTGCCTGCGGCGTCCTGCGCTACCGCGTCCGCGAACCACTGCTGACGCAGGTTCGCTAGGCGCTTGCGGATTTCCTCCAGGAGCCCGCCTGGTCCTACCAGTTTGTTCCAGCGCACCTCAAGGGCGGTCTGCCGCGTGACCAACTCAGGAGACAACTCTCCGGCCAGCGCCGCGAAGAATTCATGGACGGGCCGCACGAGCGGCTCCATCTCCTGAACCCTTTGCGATGGGAGACGCAATCCCGTCGACCCCAGTTCGTCCATAGCTTTCTGGATTACCTTCTCAGCCCGCTGCAGCAGCTCATCGCCGAGTCGAATACTATTCTTCTGTAGGCTCTTACGACACTTCGCCAAGGCCTCGCCCGCGGAACCGCTGCCAAGACAGATGTCCCCGACCTTCCCCGTGGTATCCCTGTAAGCTTGCCACAGTACGAGCGCCTCACGCCACCGCTCGGAAGTCACGGTTTGGCATTTCTTGGCTACTTCATCGGCCGCCCCTGCCAAAGCCTCGCATGGATCCTTCCGAGCCACCAGAAGCATGTCCCCGCTCTGCGGGGGAATCCCCCAATCCGTGACCTCGATGCTCACCGTGCCCAAGGCATCGTCCACCGCGCCGACCCCACCGACCACGATCGGCAGCCCTGCCTTGCTCCCGCCGCTGCCCGCGACGAAATGAAGCACGGCCGCACGCTGGCCCAGCAGATCTCGGGTGCCCTGATGGCTTCTCTCGTCAACCGTGAGATGCCAGATGCGTTGTGTGCCCTGCAGTGCATGCCTGGCCTCCTTGACCGGAAACTGCGAGGCCTGGCGGAAGAGCGAGTACTGCTCCTCAAACGCGCTCACGGCGGTCGCCACAGCCCCCCCCACCCGATCTTCAGCCCAGCCCATCCCGCCCGCCAACAACAAGACAACCCAGGCAATGCCGGCCCGGGCGCCTGCGGGCCGACCTGGCCGTGCCGGGGATCGCCCAGAGACGCCCCGCCTCATTATTCTGTCAAGCCTGCACCGCATAGTATGAACTAAGCTCACAAGTAGGACTCAAGGACCTGCACGAATTGGGGTAGGCTGTAGCGTAGGTCACGGTCCGCCATCATCATCCAGCAAAGCGCCTCGGCCACTGGCTGCGGTATCCCGCGGTAGATGAGCGGACGCGGGTCCCGGGTGGCGTTCTTGTGGCTTTGGCGGGTCTCCGCGGCGCTTCTGCCCCTGAAGGGCGGTGCCCCCATGACCAACTCCCAGCAGACAATGGCCACGCAATAGGCGTCCGTCAGCTCGTTCGCGGTCTTGATGCCGCTCTCCCATTGCTCGGGAGCCGTGTAGCGCACCTTGCCCATCATCTCGTTGTCCATTGTCCCTTCGACGAAGAAGTCCTGGCGACTGAAGTCATTGCGTTTGCGCAGGACTTTGGCGCCGCCGAAGTCGATGAGTCGAAGGGAGAGGTTCCCGTTCGGGTCACTCCCGTACATCACATTCTCCGGGCTCAGGTCGCGGTGAATTATTCCTTCCTGGTGGATCGTCCTCACCGCCTGGCACAGCAGGTACATGAAACCTTTCGCCTGCTCCCATTCGAGGGGCATCTGCAGGCGGCGCATGGACTCCATCTGGAGGGCCTCCATGGAGAACCACGGATGGTGCGTACTGGGATGCGACACCTTGAACGGCTGGGGGGCGATGCCCGTGTGGCGCAGGCGGTTCAGGACGAAGTACTCATCGAGAAAGCGATTGCGCAACGTGCCGCTGCTATCCGTGATGAAGGAATCGTGCAGGACCTTCACCGCGACGTAGGCCTGCTGCTCCCAGTCATAGCACCAGAAACAGCGCGCAATGCCGCCCTTCCCGAGTTCCCGCACGGGCTGCAGAAAAGGAAACTGTCGGGGATACTCGTCGGGCCAGTACGGCAGGGTGGCGGTGGTCGGCCCCGTGCCGCCGGTCGTAGCCGTGGACGCCGCCACCTCGTAGCGCCGGTTCTTCAGCCAGAGCCCGAGCAGGACAACGGCCAGCACGGCGAGCAGGCCCAGTGCCGCGCCGAGCGCGTAGCCCAGCCACTTGGGGACGGTGGTACTAGGGAGGTACCAGGTAAGATTCTCCGAGCCTGCCAGCATATGTTTCCTCCACGTGCGGGCGGCGGTCCTGACCTCGACGTCATGCTCGGCGTGGGTCAGGGAAGACACTTCGAGCCTGCCGCTCACATCCAGTCGGGGATAGCCCCGCCCATCAACAAGCACCGCCGCCCCCTGCCAGACCTCAGCGTCATACTCGATCACCAATCTCCGCTCTAGCCGACCGGTAGGGGGGCGGGATGTGACGGTGAACTCCTTATCGCCTTCGGCGGGGTAGAGCACCATGGGGTAGGTGCGATTATCTTTCTGCATCGTCAAATCGACCCGCGCTCTATCGTCGGTCAAGCCCGTGAATCTGAAGGGGTTCCTGTCGACCATCATCGATTTCGGCTCGAGATTCACGGTATTGGCAGTGATGATGCCGCCCGTCCAGTCGTACTCACTCGCGTCCCATCTGACTGTGACGGTACGGGCCGAGAGCGTGGCAGGGAGCAACAGACTTCCGCATAACCAGAACCCAAGGAGTGTCCACACGCGAAGCGTGCGTGCTTGGCCAGGACGAGCGCTTGGACGCTGGCAGCGCGCCATCAGCCCAGGTTGTTTCGGCACGTTTATCATCGTGTGGGCTGGCTTCCCGTGCTTTCGACCAACACGGCGCCCGCGCAGGCAGGACACTTGACCTCGCCCTTCGCGGCGCTGTCGACCGTGATCTCGAAGCGGCGACCACACGCCTGACACTGCATCGGCACACTGACACGCACCTGCTGCCACTCGGACGGGTTGGGGACCATCGCCGGAGACGTCTCCAGGCCTTCACTACGCTCGCCAACCGGCTGGCTAGATGAGAAATGGCAGCGCCCCAGTTCTTCCAAGGCCTGCGGCACCGAAGCCCGTTCCTGGCGCTCCACCGCCAGAAGCCGTACGATGGCCGCCGCCGCCGCCGGGCTGACCCCGGCCGCCAGGAGGGGCCCAATCGTGCGCGGCGAGGTCGCATGGGCCTCGCGGACCTCACCCGCGTTGCGGCCGGTAAACGGATACTGCCCGGTGATGATCTTCCAGACGATGACCCCGTAGGAGTAGCTGTCGCTCTTCTGGTCAGCGCTTCGCGTGCCGCCGGGCTGCATCTGTTCGGGGGGCGAGTAGTAGAGTTTGCCCAGTACCTCGGCCTGCGTCCCGGCATGGCCAAACTCCTCGCGCGTAAAGGTCTTGCCAAACGCCTTGGCTCCGCCAAAATCGATGATCCTGATATCGAATGCCGTGCCGTCCAGGCGGAAAAAGATGTTGTCCGGACTCAGATCGCGATGGATGACCCCCGCCTCATGCAGCCGGTTCAGCGCCTCGCCCAACGCCAGAACCAGAGCGTGGGCCCAGTCCAGCGGCGGTCGCTGGTTGTCATGGGCGGCCAGCCAGGCACGTAGTTCAAGCATGTAGTCCAGCGCTTCCATGGAGAACCAAGGCAGCTCGAACTCCGGGCTGCTCATGCGATAGAACTCGGGAACCAGGCCCGTGTTCTTCAGCTTCTTGAGGATCACGGCTTCGTCGAGGAAGCGGGCGCGCAGTTGCTCCTCCGAGGCGAAGTACTCATGCAGTATCTTCACCGCAGCTCGTTCGCCACCGCGCGCGAAATCTGCGCACAGGAAGGTCGAGCCGATCCCGCCATGGCCGAGCTTGCTCAGCGGGCGCAACTCGGGGACCTGTGCGGCCAGGACGTAAGGCCAACCCAGTTGGCTCCATACGGTAAGCTCATCGCCCGGCGACACCTGCCGTCTCCGCTGCCGCGTCCGCCGCCACACGAACCAGAGGACCGACGGACACGCGAGGAAAGTCACGGCAAGCGCCATCACCGCCGCGGAAAACTGCCCCATCCCCATCCCGCAGCCGCTGGCCCAGCCATTGACTGCCTCCACCCACGGCGGGAACTCCAGGTAGGAGACGCGGATACCCGCCGGCTCCTCTGTGGCCGTTTCGCGTGGCGGCATCAGAAATCGGCGCCGGAGCCAACCCAGCTCGCAGACGACCTCCACAGGTTTGCTGCCAACCGGCACCGGAACATACACGCCGTATCCTGCGCCCGCCGGGCCGCCAGAGCCCTGCGGGAACGCCCCGGCGCCAAACTCTTCGTTGAGGCTGGCCGGCTGGCCGTTATAGCGGCACGTGGATTCCCTGATGTTCGTCACGACTAGGACGTAGTCGGCCGGCACGGTTGGCGTCGCCCCCGCCGCGACGCAGAACAGCGCGGTGACCGACCAGGCCTGGAACTGGAGTCTCAGTGCACGCATACCTGCGCACCGCCAGGTGGCTAGATTCCCGGTTTCCCAGCCGCCTCGGCAGGCAAGCCCCTCCCGAGGTTGGCGCCGGCGCCGGTCCCAGGCACGGTGCGGGGCCGTTGCTCCTGCCCCGCACCCTCCTCGACCCCGGCCTGCCAGGCAAAGATCAAGGCCAAGCAGAGGCCGAACAGAAGCAGCAGCACAAGCACCAGCGCAATCCACCGCCGCAGCCGCGTCGTGCCTGCCGCGGCCTCAACCGTGGCGTCATCGCCGTGGGTGGTGTCGTTCTCGTCTCGCCACGGCAGTGCGCGCGCTTCCGTCTGGGGGATATCCCCGAGCCGCATCACGGCAGCCGTGGCATTGTCACGGCTGCCATTGCGCACCGCTGCCCCGACCAGCCGCCCAGCCAGCTCTGCCGCACTTGGCGCATAGCTCGCGACCGTCAGCATACCTTCCTCCCCGACCCGGTCATGCACCCCATCGCTGGTCACCAGGATCCACCCCTCTTCATTCGCCGGTATGACGTCCAGACGAAGGTCCACACTGGCATCCTTGCGACCATCGAAACAGCGCGCCAGCGTACGCCAGTCATCGGGCTGGATGTGCTGGGCCGAGACCCCGCTTGCCAGGGCGTAGTTCGCGTGGGTATGATCAGCCGTCAGGCAACGGGATGAACCCTCGGTGAGCCAGTATGCACGACTGTCGCCGACATGGATAAGCAGGCTTCGACCGGCACAATGGATAACCCCTGTGAAGGTGGTATAGGCCTTGCTCCCTTCAGAGCCTTCTGCCACCGCAAGAATGCGGCGGTTCGCCTCCAGGCACCAGCCCTCGACCGCAGGAACGAGCTGCTCCAGCTCCTGGAATTCCCCATTCCGCAGGGTCTCCTTGAGGTGCTCGATGACGATGTCGGCACCCCGTGCGCCTTGGTCGCACGAGCCGACCCCGTCCGCCACGCAGCAGAGCGCCAGTTGGTGACCATCGCGAGTTGGCACCGTCCCCGCGAAGCAACGATCCGCGTTAAAGGGACGCGCATTGGTTTCGGTCCGCTCTCCGAAGGTGATGTTCATCGACATGCCCATTCCTCGCGTTCATCGGTGAAAACATCCCGGGGCCATTGCGAAGCCGTCCCTATCGGCGTTGGCGGCGACCACCGGTCCCTCGGTACACGCGCAGAAACAGAACGACCACGAAGCCTCACGGTCTCGGCTTAGCTCTGCGAGCCGGGACGTCACACGTGAAAGCCGGGAACCGGTAGCTGTATCTGGCCGGTACTTGGAAGTCCCATCAGGAACACAAGCCGCAAGTATTCCCTGAGAAGCTGTGAAGAAATGCCCGCGCCGCCGTCCGCAATCCACTTTACGTGGTTCAGCCAGGCACGATACCGATAGCGATCCCGACCCCGACTCCGATTTCTTTACAGCTTCTGAGGTACATGCCTGAGCGAAAGCGCTAACGTGGCCTGGTCTCATTGGCCCAACAACAGTCCAGTTACAGCTTGGTAGAGAACTCCAAAACGACGTCAGGCGGCAGGCTGATTTCCATACCTTCGGTCAGAACCACCTGGCCGCCTGCGGCGAGATGCTGGCCTCCGACCAAGCAGTCGTTCTTGCCCGTGTTAATCGCAGTGAACTGATTCTTTACGTTATCATACCGTAGCGTCATCTGTCTTTCCGACATGAGGTTGGCCTGGTCACCCTTGGAGGTAAGGTCCAGCCCGATGTGGTTCGGCGGCATGGTCCCCATGCGCTTTTTCCGCCCGATCACGCATTCGTTCGGCCCCTTGAGGTACAACTTACGGACGTCTCCGGGCAGTCCGGATTTCACCACGAGAACTCCCGGCAGCCCGACTTGCGTCCTCTCATCGAGCTCCCGTGAGTTGCCGGAAAATATGTCTGGTTTGACTACGGTGACTTCACTCGGTGGCCCGAACACCGGCCTGGGGGACGTCCGCGTCTCGTCGCCCGTCGGGGGGACGGGCGGGGCGGCCACGACCGGGCTTGAAGGCGGGAACGGTGCGGGGGGCGGCGGGGGCGCCGCTACCGTGAACGGTGGTGTCCGGGTCATGCGTGTCTTGTCCGAGCTGCGCGGTCGCGCCAGCAACATCACGATCACTAGCACCAACGTCACAATGACGGCTCCGAGGCAGACGTAGATCCACAACTGCAGACGCTTGGGTTGAGGCTGACGGGGGTCGTTTGGCTGGTCGATCTTCCGCGGCGGGGGTGTAGTGTTCGCCAATACGATGGCCTCTTTCGTGCCCTGCTTCGCCATCATGTCGGTGATCGTTTGGTCTGCCGTCGTGTCTATACGGCGCGTCTCGATGACCACCGCATTGCCGACGGGGTCCAACACCACGGTACCCCGGACCGCCAGCCGCGAATCCTTCCTCGGGTTGTCTTCCGAGTACTGTACTTTGACCGTGCTTCCGTCCTCGCCTTGCAGCGTGTAGCTCCCGACTACGGGAGGCTTTGGCTCCACAATCGCACTCACCGTAACCAGGGTCTGTATCTTGTTGATATCGTGAGTTGTCGCGTTTTGGACAAGCTCACTCACCAGCACCGTCTTCCAGCCATCTGCGCCGGTACCGGCCCCAGGGGTGGGCCTGGGCTCCTGGCCGCGCAGCCCCGGAAGCGCCAGGCCGACCAGCAGCGCCGCAAGCTTTGCACACGATCCAAGACCCCGCCAGTGTGTTCTCATGCCGTCTCTCCATGTTCAACTCTTGCCATGGACACTACACCTTCGATGGTTGCCGCCGACACAGACCTGGTCACTCCATACGTTCCACGACCTTAAGGGGGGCTTACGTCTTTCGCACGGCTGAATTCCGTCTCCAGATGTATGACACCGCTGACCACCATCAAGTACTTGGCATCCGTGCCGACCTTGACAACGCCCAGCCTTCCAGTGTTCTCGTCGTACTCTCGGGCGGGAGAAACGAGCGCGCTTTCAACCCGAAACACGTCCGGCGCTTTCGAGTCCCTCACGGCGGCAGTGCCAGTGTCCCACTTCTCACGCTTGTAAGCCTCCATGAGAAACTCACCCGCAGTAGCGTACTTGCTCTCATGGACAGTTGAGAGCGCCTTGTTCACCTTCAGCCGGTAGAGGCTCTCGCCGGGGGCGCGCACGCGGTCGAGTTTGATGATCGCGAGGCGTTTTAGTTCCGTGCCCTGCGTGGCCTCCGGCCCGCCATGTTTGGGGAGAAGCATCACGGCATTCTCCAGTGCGGGAAGAAGCGTGTCAGGGAGCCATGTATACAAGCACTTCCTATCTTCGGGCCTGGCATTGCTGAAGAACTTCTCCAGATCCTGGCCATTGAGGAATTCCGCCAGCAGGCCAACCACAAACTCGTAATCCCGCTCCTTTTCCAGTGCCTCAAACTCAGAGACCACTCTCAGGTTCAGGACTTCATCCATCCGCTCGCGGCCCTGCTTGTCCGCGCGCGCGCTCGCCGACCCTTTCTTGAACCATTCGGAACGCTTGCCGTCCAGCCATGCCTGGATGCTCGGGGTTGGCGTATCGGTCACCAGTAGGCGCACGATGCGGTCCTTGCCGAACTTCACCAGCACCGCGTAGCAGTATGGGTCGCTTGGTGTTCTTGCCGGCAAGAGCACGATGTCCTTGAGTGCGAGTCCTCGCGGGCTGCTGGAGGCGCGAACCTCGGGCTCGCCTTGGGGGCTACCGCCTGTGTCAGGGGTACCGGCACCGGTCTGGTCTGGTTCAAGAAACGCCCTCAGCACAAACTCCGGATCTACCCGCACCCCGAACCCGTAGTCCTTGGTCTCCAACGGAAACACGAGCCTGGCCTCAGGCGACATCGTGGCCGGGGCTCCCGGCTGCCCAGCCTGGAATACCGGGCTCATCGGTTCACCACCATGTCGACCGGCAAACTGCTTATCGGTCTTCTGCAAGTAATCCACCAGCCTCTCTCCGACGTCCTGGCCCTTCGAAGGGAGCGACTTGGGGCCGGGCGGAGTCTTGTCAGCGTCCCCGTCCCAAGTCGTGTCGACATCTCCCAGCGTGCTGATGAAGGTCGTGAGAACGCCGATCCGGCGGCAGCGTCCCAAGGCCACGAGTGAGCGCGGTAAAGCGCCCCCCGGGAAGGGCGTCTTCAGGATGGCCTGGTAGTCTTTTTCGACGGTGCTTGCACTGAAGGCGCCATTGAGAATGGCCCGACAGCGCAGAAAAGCACTCCTCTTCTTGCTGTCCGCTGACGCCGCGCTCGGGACCTCCGTGCGGTTGAACGCGGCTACCGCGAAGCCCGGTCTCAGCCTCTTCCGCCCCGCCAGGACCACCCGTTCCTGCATGGTTACTTCGACGGGCGTCTCCCCCGCCGTGGGCGGCGCGTGCAGGAGCCATTCTACAACCAGCCCCTGTATGGCGTCACGACGCTTCTTCTCTGCCTTCAGCTCCCCAAGCCGTTTCTCCGCCTCTTCATTCCGGTTCAGGAGGCCATCCAACTCACCGATCTTTCCGGCATCCTTGGTTGCCATGTCGTCCAGCCAGTTGGGTTTTGGCGTTGCCGTCTCCTCCACCAGCCCGTTGGGGCGCTGCTTCTGCAGGCGCTTCAATTCATCGATCACCGTGAGGTCACTCTCATCGGCGATGAAGTTGTTAGCCAAAGTGTACTGGATGAGAAACATCGAGGCTTTGGCGGGATCGTAGCCGAGCCTCTCGTCAAGGACGACCTCATTCTGTTTGTCGGGGCTCAGCTTGTCGAACGCCGTGCGCCACTGCCCGTAGAACTCGCGGGCTTTGCGGTCCTCCCCGCTACGGACGCAGAGCTGAGCCTGACTCCAGAGCTGGACCATATCCACCTCCGCGATCCGCCCCGGATCTCCAGCCACGTATCGCCGGTATTCGTCGAGATCATCCGAACCTGAGTCTGAACTGCCTCCCTTCGCCTGGCGCACGATCTTGTCAAACCAGGCCAGCATCAAGGTGGCTTTCACCTCCTCCATCGTCTGCTGATCAAGGGACCCGTCCCGCAACTGGGTCAACGCCTTCCCCGCTTTGGCAAACTGCATCTTCCGGATCTCTTCCTGCACCTGCGCCAACCTGGCTTTGTCAGCCGCTTCCTGCTTCGCCCTGCACGTGGCAAGCAGCTCCTTCTTAAACTCGGGAATGCTCGCCGCCATGGCTTCGCGGCACCGCTTTACCTCGTCCCCTAAAGCTACGCCCTTCGCCTCCACTCCCTTCAACTCGTCAACGTACTTCTGCAGCGCTGGACCCACTTCCCGGTCCACGAAGTGACTAGCCTCTTCCATCCCGCCCTTCTCGAAGCGGACCGCCAACTCACTCGTCTGCTCTTTCTTGGCTGCCGCGAATCCGGCCTCCACGGACTTCATCTGCGCGGTCACGTGCTGCGAGAGGTCCCGCCGCGTGCCGTTGACCACCGTTAAGAGCCCCATGGCGGGTACCTCGACCTGAAAACGACAGGTCGCGGCCAAGTCAGAGCACCGCGTCGGCACCGAAAGGACGACGGAATGGTCCAGAGAGGAGCGCAGGCGGTTGCGTTCGTCACCCAGCGCGGTGAGCTCACTCTGCTTGCCGAAGCCGAACCAGCCCGTGCTCGTGGAAAGTGGGTAGACGCTCCCGCCAGTCGCCCTGCAGGCATCGAGCAACACCTTGCTCCCCGCTGTATTGTCTTGTCCAACCAGCCAGCAATTGACTGCCAAACCTCCCATAAGCGGGGAGAAGGTTTCCTGCCGCTCTGTGACGAGTAGCAGCAAGCTCTTGGCGGCGTAGGAGGCGCCGGAAAAAGCGCTCCCGATGCTGGCCACGACCTTGCCGGTCGAGGTCAGCCTGCGGGTGCTGGTCAACGCCTTCCCGAAACTCTCCCAGGCCTGTTGGGCACTGCTGACCTTGACCAGCCGCTTGGGCAGGTCTGGTACATAAAAATCCTCGGCTGGCGCATGGAAATCTACACTTCCCTGGGGCGCGCCCTGCCAGACACTCCTGAACTCGTCCCCAAACATGATGAACTCGCCGTGCCGCTTGACCGCTAAAGACGACACGTCGCCGCTTGGTAACTGCTCAGGTACTGGAAAGGCCCCAGGTTTCGTCTCTGGCCTGCCGAATGCCTGCCGTGGACGGGTGGTCGCTCTGACGTGCAGGTTTTCCTCGTCCGCCGACTGGATTCATGCGCCCTGCCCCTTTACAGTATAC
>CAIZKT010000978.1:0-3798 GCA_903933565.1 uncultured Victivallales bacterium
CGCCCTCACCGTCGCCCGGTTCGAGAACGCCATATTTGCATAGCCCAGATGGCCCCCCGTGGCCTGGAGTAAGACCAGGGGCTCCGCGCCGCAACGGGACGCGAGCGCAGGCACCATGCCAGCCTGCTTGGTTTCCGCTTCGGCTGAGGACACTGTCCAATAAACAGGCCACGTAAAATGCTTGCCGCGGCGGACGAGGGGCGTTGGAGGGCGCCGCTGCGTCGGCGCCGCGGCGGCCACGCAGGGCCGCCCTCCAGGCGATCCGGCGCGTACCGGCCGGATCGGAATGGGAACCGCGTCAACAAGTCTCATTCCGGTAGGTCCGGCCTCCAAGCCGGGGGCTCGGCTGAACCCTGAACCCTGTTTTCCTCATCCGCCGTCTCGCTCTCTGTCTCCTCCAGTCACCGTCTCGCCGTCTCGCCGTCTCGCCGTTTCCTGAACCCAAGGACCAGAGTCGTCACCCCCCACGTAACTGACCTGCGCCCGCCCTCGGCTCCGGCGCTTGACTTCCTGGCGCGGGGCGTTCTCTTTGACTTCGACACAGCCAGCCTTCTTTCTTCTGGGGTTTGCGGAACTCGGCACGAGAGGTTGATGATGACCGATATGCCTGCCACAGCGCGCCGCCACAGGTCTTCGCTCGATCTGGTGGTGATATTGCTGCTCGTTGCCGGGCTGACCGGCGTGACCATGCTGGCGGGGCGGGCACGCCGCCAGGCGGGGGACGCTGCTCCCGCCGCGGTCGCGGCGCCCAGCGAGGAACAACGTCTGGTCCTGCCCGAACAGATTGGCTACAGCGAGATCGCGCCGGTCACCTTCCAGGAGAAAGTGCGTGCCGTGGCCATTGCTCCCGACAACCAGATTTTCGTCTCGGTTGGCTTCTTCATCGTCGAACTCAGCCCCGACGGCAAGGAACAACGGCGCTTCGAACTTCAGGCTGCGGCGAACTGCCTGGCCGCGACCGCGGGCACGCTCTATCTGGGTTACGCGGACCGCATCGAGGTTATGACTCTCGCCGATGGCAACCGCAACACCTGGCCGAGCCTCGGGGAGAATGCCATGCTGACCTCGGTCGCGGTGGGGCAGGACGTGGTCTTCGCCGGCGACGCGGGGCGGCGCTGTTTTGTGCGTTGGAAGCGCGACGGGACGCTGCTGGGGGAGATCACTCCGCCGGCAGCCCCGGGGAAGGGTGTTTCGGCCAGCGTTCCGAGTACCTATTTCGACGTGGCCGCCGCCGCTGACGGGACTTTCTGGGCGACCGAGCCCGGCCTCTTCGGTCTGGCGCATTTCAGCGCCGCCGGCACCTCCTTGGGACGTTTTGGCAAGGGCTCTCCCGCCATTGCCGACTTCGGCGGCTGCTGCAATCCCTGCCAGGTGGCGACGGCGCCCGGCGGTCTGCTGGTGACCGTGGAGAAGAAGCCGGATCTGGTCAAGACCTACCGCGATGAGGGCCGCTTCGAGCGCGTCGTAGCTGGGCCTAAGGCTTTCCAGACCAAGACGTTTATTGCGGATGTGGCCACCGATTCGCGAGGCCGTGTGGTGATCGTCGACCCGAAGGCGAAAGCCGTCCGTATCTTCGAACCGAAAGCCGCTGCGCGATGACGGACATCGGCCCCCACATGACGCGCCGCGAGTGTTGCCGGACCGGCCTGCGTCTGCTTGCTCTGGCTGGGCTGCTGGGCGGCGGCGTCAGCCTGGTAAACGGACGAGGCAAGGCGAGCGCCGCGCAGGGCGCGCCGTGTGGAGACGCCGCCGGTTGCCCGGGCTGTCCGTGGCGCCGGTCCTGTTCGGTGGCGCCAGCGCCGACGGCCCTGGATCCAGACTCGGCGAGCGCGAACCGGGAGGGCCGCCGTTGAAGCGCGCCGACCAACCGGACAACCCACCGCGACGGAGGTTTCTGCGGCACTGTCTCGGTGGCGTGGCAGGGGCGATGGTGTGTGGCACGGGCCTGGCGGCTCTGCGCGGCGGGGTGCGGCTCTCGTCCTTCCGCTGGCAGATCGACCCGCAGGTCTGCGTGCAGTGCGGCCGCTGCGCTACCGCCTGCGTCCTGCCGGTCTCGGCGGTGCGCTGCGTCCATAACTTCGCCCTGTGCGGCTACTGCAACCTGTGCTTTGGCTACTTCGACGGGCAGGCGCCACGGCTCGATTCCGGCGGTGAGAACCAGATGTGCCCCACGGGAGCCCTGCGGCGGCGCTACGTTGAAGACCCCTACTTTGAATACAGCGTCGACGAAGAGCTGTGCATCGGCTGCGGGCGTTGCGTCAAGGGCTGCACCGCCTTTGGCAATGGCTCGCTGTACCTGCAGGTGCGCCACGATCGCTGCCTGAACTGCGAGGACTGTTCGATTGGGCGGGCTTGCCCCGTCTCGGCTTTCCGCCGGGTGCCCGCTGCCAGCTCCTACCTGCCCAAAGGCGCGGAGGACGGGCGCGCATGAACGGGCGCTACCATCGCTGCGGCCTCGTGGCCGCGCTGCTCTGGGCCGGGCTGGTTGGGGCGGCCGAACGGGTCCCGCGTCCCGATCTCAGCAGCGCCTACCGCACGCCTGAGGCCGTTTATCCGGGGCTGGTGTCGCCCTGGCGCGAAGGGCTCGACCTGGGTTTGCTGGCCGCCGCCCTCGGCGCGGCGGCGTGGCTGGCCCACCGTCGGCGTTCCCGGCCGGGCCTGGTCGTGCTCTCGCTGCTGTGTCTGGCCTATTTCGGCTTCTGGCGCGAGGCCTGTCTGTGCCCGGTGGGCTCACCCCAGCTCATGGTCGAGGGCCTCGCTACGGGGCTGGCGCTGCCGCTCTCGGCTGTCGTTTTCTTCGTCCTGCCCCTGTTGGCCGCTTTGCTCTTCGGCCGCGTCTTCTGCGCCGCCGTCTGCCCGTTGGGCGCGCTGCAGGACCTGGTCGCTGTGCGGCCGCACCGTCTGTCGCCCGGTCTCAACGCCGGCCTGCAGATGCTTCCGGTGGTCATCCTGGCGCTGACCGTGCTGCTGGCGGCCACGCAGACCGCGTATCTGACCTGCCGCTTCGACCCCCTGATCGCCCTGTTGCGTCGGACCGGCTCGACCCACGGGGTTCTGATGGGCGCGGTCATCCTGCTGCTGGGCATCGTTGTGGCGCGGCCCGTCTGCCGCTTTCTGTGCCCCTACGGCGTGCTGTTGCGCGGCCTGTCCCGCCTGTCGTGGTGGCGGGTGACGATCACCCCCGATACCTGCGTGTCCTGCCGTCTCTGCGTCGACAGTTGCCCCTTTGACGCCATTGAAGGTCCCACGCCGGAGGCGCCCGCCGAACCCCTGCGCACCGGCACGCGTCGGCTAGCGGTGCTGTGCCTGTTCGCGCCGCTTCTCCTGGTGGGGTTCGCCCTGGGGTTTTCGCGCCTCGCCCCCCACCTGGCCCGCCTGCAGGCGGACGTCCGGCTGGCTGACCACTTCGCGCTGGAGCAGGCCGGCCGCGCGCAGCCCACCCTCGAGAGCGTGGCCTTCCGCTCGGGCAGCCGCAGCATCGCCGCTCTGCAGGCCGCCGCCCGGGAGCGCCGCGAGGCGCTGCGGCGCGGCGGAGTCTGGGCCGGCGCGTTTGTGGGCCTGGTCCTGGCCGCCCGCCTCATTGGCGCCTCACGGCGTCAGCGGCGCGGCGGCTTTGAGCCCGATCGTGGCCGCTGTCTCAGTTGCGGCCGTTGTTTCCGCTATTGCCCGAAAGAACACGACCTGTGCAATAACGACGGGCCTTGGTATTCAGCCCCAAGGGGGCGTTTCGGGCGCCCAGGGCAACGCCCTGGGTACCCGTCCACAGCGAAGATTGAGCCCTGAAGGGGCGGACCATGC
>CAIZKT010000979.1:0-5968 GCA_903933565.1 uncultured Victivallales bacterium
CGCCGTCTCGCCGTTTCGCCGTTTCCTGAACCCTAGGACCTGAGTAGTCACCACCTACGGAGCTGGTTTGCGCCCTCGAAGCCTCATCCTTCTGGACACCACGGATGGCTGCGCTATTGTGCCGAGGCATGTGACAGGTTGCGTTCCGCTGGCAGTGCCGGTTTGCAGAAAGGGCAGATGATGAAGACCGCGAAATGGCTGAAGGTGAGTCTCAGTGTGGCGTCCCTGGTGGGGTTGCTTGGGTGCGAGTCGGCCAGTGAGCATAAGGGTGCGGTGATCGGCGGCGTTGGCGCCGGAGTTCTGGGCGCGGCAGCCGGCGCGGCGATCGGCGGCAGTGACCATCGTGCGGGTGGCGCGATCATCGGCGGCGCCATCGGGGCAACGGGCGGTGCCGTGGCAGGCGATCAGCTCTACTACAAGAAGAAACTCGAGGAGGCGGACGCGGCGAAGAAGGCTGCGGCATCACCGCAGGCTCCCGCGGTCCCGGCTCAGAACTGAGCCCGCTTTTGGCGGCTGGCGTTTGGGGCGGCAGGATCGGCGCCCTGTCCACCAAGTCCCGGAAGCTCCATCCCGGCGCTTCCGGGGCCCGGCCAGGCTACGGGGGAAGCGGAGGCAGGTTGCACAGGTGAGGTTAGGCGAGTGGCGCGAACGACTGGAGGCCCGAGACCGCCATCAAGGCCTGGCGCCTGAAGGGGGGGAACCTGAAGGTTGGAGAAGCGGGCCAGCGGCGGCAGGCCAGGCCGAGGGCCACAGGCCTTCTGTCCGGAAAGACGGCCATGATCGGGTTGGCGCCACACCGTTCTTGGACAGACAGCGGTCTGGTAGCAGATTCATGTCTGATCCCTTGGAACTTGGGACCGCTGGCCGTGTGGTTTCGGGTATATAGATGGGATCGTCAGTGGGGTCTTGAGGTTGTGGTCTGACGATCCCCGGGGCTGACGAGGTCAGCCCACATAGGCCCGGTTGGGTGGTGACGACAAAGCCATCCAGTCGGGCTTGCCTTTTCCACGGTATTGGCTGGCAAGCCCTGGATGGGGAACGGCCCCCCGCTCCCAGGCGGCCCGCTTGTCCCGAACGGCCCGCTCCGCGGCACGGGCCGTGTCGGCGTCTCCTTCGGTCCGGTTCCGCCCGCCCTGCAGGCGCGCCCGTCGCGGGGTATCGTTGAGGAGCGGGGATTGAGGTGGCGGGCCGATGTTGCTGGCCGCTGGGATGCTGCTCACGTGGCGTCGCGGGGTCGCCCGGTCGTCAGTAGATGAACGACACGAGCCTGCGTACGCGCTGCCGGGCTGACCCGCGTGCCGAGCGTACACGTGAGAGTGCCCGCTATCCTGGAATGCCCGATCAACCTCGAGTGTCGCATCTATGCCAGCATTGCGGCGCCGCACCTGCTGCTCACGCCCGAACCCCGGCGGCAGCCGGTCGAAGCGCAGCACACCATCTATTTCGCCGAGGCGCTGGCGACGTACACCTACACTGGCCGTGAAGGCGATGCTGGCCGAAGCACTCCGGAGCAGAACCGGGCCGTCCGTACGCAACCGCCCCCCCACCCGTTGCAGCCGCGCCCGCCGCGGGGTATCGTCAGAACGGATCGCGGGGATCTGCTGGGGGTCCCCGAGCGGCAGGAGGCCCGTGGCCGCCATGAAGGCAGGTCGACTGGCGGTCGAGACCCGACTGCCGGGCCAGCGGCTCATCGCCTTCACCGCAGAGTTGGTGCCAGGCTGCTAAAGCACGGAGGGATCGCGCGATGTCGAGTTTCGTCTGTACGAGCGACGGATGGTATCACGGCGCTCTCCTCGGGGTCGTCTCCCTCCTGGCTCTGGCGTCGGCCGCGCCCGGTGAGCCCTGCACTCTCTACAAACCACGGGACATTGAGAACGCCCGCGAGAACGCCCGGCGCTACCGCTGGGCGGCGGACATGGTGAAAGGCTGGGAGTCCGCCGTCCAGTACGCCATGGAGCAGGACCCCGCGCTCTTCGACCGGATGGTGCCTGAACTCACCGGCTGGACCACGTTCGGGCAGAACTGCCCCGTCTGCGTCGGGAAGAAGTCCACCATGGGTCATGCCGCCTTCCGCTGGAGCGTCAACAACCCGGAAAAACTGGTCTGTAACGCCTGCGGGACGGTGTACCCCCATGCCGATTTTCCGGAGACCGGCCAACTCGTCTGTGCCCGCATGGGACAGCGCTTTAGCTACTTCCTGAACGACGAGGAACGTGCCCATCCGGAGGACACGTCCGGCAGCTACGCCTACCGGTGGGCAGGCTGGGCTGTGCCCACGAGTTGGAGTGGCATGTTGCGCACGCGGAAAGCGACCTGGGCGGCGGCGCAGGTCCTCCCCCTGGCGAAGCTGTACGCCATCACCGGCGAGGTCCGCTACGCGGAGCGCTGCGGGTGGATTCTGGAGCGTTTCGCGCGGGTCTACCCAGGCTGGCTGTTCCATACCTACAACGGGACAGTGGCCGACTGTCCGCCCGCCGAGGCTGCGGCCAACCTCGGTAAGCACGGACGCGGCGGTCACTTCCCCAAGGATGTTATCGTCAACGCCTACGGTTTGCACCAGCAGGGGGATCACGCCGTGCTCTGCGTCGGCTTCTGGGGCGCGGATCGGTTCGAAACCAGCGGTTGCAGTTCATACTTGCTGGAGATGACCGTCGCCTATGACCTGATCCGCGGCGCAAAGTACCCCGACGGCCGCCCGATCCTGGACCCGGAAACCGGCGGCCGAATCGTCCGCGACCTGCTGCTGGCCGGGTGCGCGGACATGGAGAACTGGAACGACATCAACAACAAGTGCGGACCGGGGCGTGCGCTCAGCGCCGCCGCCGGCATTCTGTTCGATCGCCCCGCCAGCGTCCGGCGCGCCCTCCATGGTTTCGAGCGGCTCATGCAGGACTGCTTCCACCTGGACGGCTTCTGCAAGGAGTCGCCCTCGTACTCCGATATGCACCTGGGGTTGCTGCGGAACATCCCGGAGATTCTCCGCGGCTACTCGGATCCGGAAGGCTACACGCCACCCGACGGGAGGCGCTTCCGCAACCTGAATCCATTCGACCACGTCGGCAGGTACCGCCTGGCCCTGGAAAGCTCACTGCGAATGCTGGCGCCGGACCGGCACTACCCGACGCTCGGCGATACGCACCATGGCGCCGGTGGCATCAGCGCCGAGTACATGGAGATTCTCACGGACCGCTATGACGCCGCCGCCTACGCTGGATTGCTCCAGGCCGCGCTGGGTGCGCCACTCTCCGAACGCGGCAGCGAATACGCGCTCTGGTACCGCGACCCGGCCACCACGGCCGCCGGCGATGCGAGGCTGCCGCTGCACTCCGAGTGGTTCCCCGACTGGCACGTCAGCGTCATGCGTGCCGGCGAGCCACAAGGCCAGACGGCTCTGTATCTGAACGCCTACGCCGATCACGGCCACCGGCATATGGACACGCTCGGCCTGGTCTACTACGCCTTCGGCCAGGAGATCGCTTCTGACCGCGGCTACATCTGGGACGACCCCCGGAATGCCTGGACGCACAGCACCCTGTCCCACAACCTCGTGACCGTGGACGCGAGCAACCAGAAGAGCCAGAAGCGCACCTCGACTCTGGAGCTTCTTGGCTTGTCCACCGCGGTTGAGGTCACGCAGGCCAGCGCCAACGCCTACGACCAGTGCGACCGCTACCAGCGTACCTGCGCTCTGGTCCGGCTGCCCGACGGCCAGACCTATGGCGTGGACTTCTTCCGCGTGAGCGGGGGCAAGCTGCATCAGTACGGGTTCCAGTGCAACGGCACGATGGTCAACCCGACCGGTCCGGCGCTGCAGCCGGTCCCCGACAAGATCCCGTGGCTCACGAATCTGCGCGCCAGCCAGCCGCAGACGCCATGGACCGCAACCTGGCAGCAGCGGGACCTCAAGATGGACCTGATGCTGCTCAGTCCGGCGGATCGGTTGCTGGTCGCAGACGCGCCTGGGTGGCGAAGCTGTGACGGCTCCGAGCTCAACGCCCCGCCCATCCAGCAGATCATCGCCGAGCGTCGGGCGGCCCCCAACGCGGCGGGGCTCAGCAGCGACTACGTCGCGGTGATGGTGCCGTACCGAGACGGGTCCCCCATCAAGTCCGCGCGAATGCTGGCGCCGGAGGGCGCTGCGGGCGCGCTTGCCGTCGCCGTCGAACGGGTCGACGGTCGGACCGACTACCTCCTCTCCGCGCCGGACCAGGCGCCGCGCCGTTATGGTCCGATTACCATGTGCGGGCTGTTTGGTTTCCTCTCGGTGGCCCCGGACGGGCAGGTGGCGCAGGCGTATCTGCTCGCAGGCAGCGAACTCGCCTGCGGGGCAAACCGTATTGCCATCTCCTCTCCCACGGTTTCGCTGAAGGTGGCAGCCGTCGAGGGCCGGACCTTCCGGCTGGCCGAGGACATCCCCGGTAACCTGGCGGTCTGCGGCGTCTATCTGCTGGCGGCCGATACCGGCTTCGAGATTGAATCGGCAACGGCCAACACGATCACCGTCCGCGACTATCCCGCCATCGCCTGTGACCGCCTGACGATCCTTAACTCCGCGTGCGTCACCCTGCCCTGAACAACACCGGTGACCGGGCGTGTGCGTTCTGCTCTCCTCCCAACCACCTCTGAGGTGAATGATCCGGTCGGCGGCATGGTGGAAGGCGCGTTACCGGTGGACAAGATATCCCAAGGGTGGGTCGCTGAGGTCAGTGACAGGATCGAGGATGAGACCGTCCGCGCCGTGAGAAAGACCACCGCGAGACGCTGGTGAGGGACCGCTACCTGAGCAGGCGGCTGCGCTCGACTGGAGAGCCTCTCGGGTAAGGGCCATGGGCAAGTGAGGGGGTGGTACGGCCGGGTGGATCGCTTGAGCGCCCTGTCCCCAACGGCCCGCTCCGCGGAACGGACCGTGCCGCCTCGGACGCGCCGGGATGGCAGCTTCCAGCCTTCACTGCAGACGCCTGGGCTTCACCCAGAGCGATCAGGACGCACGCCGCCAAGCTCCCGGTTCGTCCTCTGCCGACCGCACAGTGGATGAGGACCCGCTCGCCCGCTTCGAGCCGGCGAGCCAGATCGCACGCCAGTTCCCAGAACGCCTCCCGGCCGAGCGGAGTCCTAGGGTTCCTCACGGGGAACTGCCGCCAGCATCGGGATGCAATCGCCCGCGCGACCCTAGCGGAAGCTCACGCCGGGATGTACGCTCTGCCTCTGTGGCCGCCACGCCCTGGCTACCGGGATGGGTCCCGTCGCGTGATTACAACAAGAAGCATGGGGGGGCATACAGATGCCGCGCGCACCTGGGAAGAAGCGTGTGCCGAAAGCGCCAGCGCCCCCCGATGAGAGCGAGTCATCCTGCCCGTTCTTCGCGGACTGGGATCGGTCACCGGAGGGCAAGCAGAAACGGGCGGATGAGGTGCGAGCGACGATCCCCGGCGAGGTCGCGGCACAGGTTCAGGGGTGGTTCGTGTCCGAACTCTCCCACAGCTTCTGCCAGTGGGAGGGAAGCAGCGCCAAGCCCCGCACAAAGATGCAACTGGATGAAGCGGTGTACCGGCTGGCCAATGTGCATCCCTTCGGCATCTACAGAGCCTGCATTATGTTCGAGAACGGTGCGTGGATCCGCTTCAGCGGGAGGGGGTTTGTCGAGTTCACCCCAGCGCCCTCAGAGAACGGCCCGGGCGACGGGACTGGCCACAAAGACGCGGCACCGTGATGAGCGGGGCAGAGGGACATGGTGAGGACCTTCCGGGGCTGGAACCGGCCGCTCTGCGAAACCGTATCGGCATATCTCCTGGACCAGGCCGGGCCGACTCTGCTGAACGGGTGCATGACCAAACTGTCGGAAGGATGAAATCCGAGGGGAATTGCGCCGGCAGATTATAGAGACGCCTATAGCCGCGGTCTTGGCAGGGTTCTCGGCTGCGAAGAAAGTGGGCCGCGGGGCTCCCAACCCAAACGCTGGAACTCGCCC
>CAIZKT010000980.1:0-2601 GCA_903933565.1 uncultured Victivallales bacterium
ACCGCCGTTATCCGACCCTGAGGTGTTCCGCCCAATGCCCGGAAATGCAGCTTGTACGTCCTATCCGTTGTTCGCGGTTCTCGCGAAACTTCGAGATTAATACCGCGTCGACCGAAGAGCGGAGGGAGCGTGTGCGGAACCGCGCATGACCGCGCATGTGTGGCAGGTGACCCCTGCCGCTTACGCTTAGTCGAACCACTTAGTCGTTGCCCGTACACGCCTTCATCCTCTCCCACCCGACCACTGTCCACCCGCAACCGGCGCCGCCAATAGTTAAATATTCAGACACGACCACGGGTGCCTATATCTCAACCACGAGGCACCGATCCGAGCGCACCGATCCGGGTCAAAGGTTTGGCTGGTCGGAGGCGGGTCAAATATGCGAGGCTGAACGGTGTTGCGCGAAAGAACGTAAAACCGCGGCACGGGGCGGCTTGAGGCCCCCCGGGAAGCGCCCGTGCAGAAAAGGCAGGAGCGGATGAACTGGGTGAGTACTGCGCTGTTTGTCGCGTGCACGGTACTCGCAGCGCCGGCGGCCGTGGTCACGCTTACGCCCGGAGACGACATTCAGAAGGCCCTGGACCGGGCCGAACCCGGCGATACGATCGCCTTGCAGGACGGTGTCTACTACCAGAGCGTCGGCATCAGCCGCGGCGGCACGCCGGGCAAGCCGGTCACGCTGAAGTCGGTCCGCGGGGGCGGTGCCACCCTGAGCGGCGCGGTCGCTCGCGACCGCGCCAGCCTGAAGTTCGCGCAGGTCGGGGTCGACCTGTACCAGGCCGCCGTGTCAAACCGCGTCTGGTGGGTCATGGTTGGCGAACGGAACCTGGTGAACTACGGGCAGTTGGGCTTCCTCAAGAGATTCGAGTTCCCGGACCAATCCAACGGTAAGCCAGGCCCCTGCGCGCCCGAGGGGTTTGCCTGGCAGGACGGCACGCTGTATATCCGCCTGGAGAAGGGCGCAGACCCCAACCACGAGCCCGTGGAAATCAGCCGTCTCACGGATGGCGAGATTGTCCCCGATTACGGGCAGCCCGGCCACAAAGGGCACTGGGCACCGGACAGCGGTTTCGAGGTGCCGGGACTCGGGTGCCTCTATGCCCATAGCGTCGGCCTGATCCGCGTCCGGGCGGACAACGTGGTGATCGAGGGGGTGCGCCTGCACATGGGGGTGGGGGCCGCGGTGATCGTCCACGGCAACGACGTGACCATCCGCGACTGCCACATCACCGGCGCGCACATGGGGGTTTGCCAGCCCGACAGCGTCACGCTTCTGCCCCACACCACGCCCGGTGAGCGCCCGATCAGCCGCAGCAACCGGACCGGCCGCGGCCTGACCGTTGAATACTGCGAGTTCGCCGCCCCGCCCGGCTATCGCTTCTGCCGGTTCGGATTCTGGGGCGGGCTCTACGGTTCCAATATCGCCGCGGTCTTCATGAACTACGGCGGGGCGCGCTCGGTTGTTCGCCACAACTGGATCTACGACTCGGCGCAGGACCACCTCCAGCCGCGCGGCAACGGCACCACCGCGCCGGAGGACGCCGGCGAGATCGCCTACAACTTCCTGCAGAACTGCGGCGATGACACGATCGAGTTCGACAGCGCGACGCCGCTGAACCTGCGGGTGCATCACAACGTCATCCTGGACGGATTCTGCCTGCTCTCGCTCTGCCCCGTGATGGGTGGCGGGCTGACGATCGACCACAACCTCTTCTACCGGTCGCCCGAGAACGGCCCCGCGAACGGCCCCTGGCTCAAGATGGGCACCCCCTGGGGCAAGGGGTTGCCGACCCGGGGCGTCCGCCTCATCCACAACACGGTGGTCCAGCCGCGCACCTGCCTCCAGTGGTTCGGCGAGGGGATGCCCTATGCGGAGATGCTCATGGAGAACAACATCATCTACGTCGGGGAGGCGCAGACGTGGAACTCCCCGGACTTCCTGATCAGCCGCCACAACCTCTACTGCGGGCCGAGGGTGAAGGCCGAGCACATGCCCCAGATGATCCACGGGCGGCAGCCGTTTGTTTCCCTTGCGCCTATGGACTTCCGTATCCGGGAGGGGTGCGCGGCTGTGGACGCCGGCGCGCCGGGCAAGGACAAGGAATACTTCCACAACTCCGCCGGCCGGGCCCCGGACTTGGGCGCGATCGAACGGGGTGAGGAGTGGCACTTCCCGCGCCCGGGGCCGCGCTGGGCCACGGGCGGGGCGATCGCCGGCCGGCCGGCGCTCCCGGCCTCCCTGAAGGGCAAGTGGGTCGGGCTGGAATAGCTGGCACGCCGGGTTGCCGTATACATCCGGCGACCCTCGGTTCGCCGGGCAGGCTCATCCAAGCCCGCCCCGCCACCCGGCTATCCCTTGCCGAGCGGAGACGGCTATTTAGACACGCCCCTAGGTGCCCCAGGTGCCTGCAAACTGAACGTGCCCCCGGCGGAGCCGGGGAGGCGCGTTCAGTTTGCCAATTGACGCCACGAGCGTACCGCGGTCGCGCGGGTTAACTCCCATCTGCACGAACGAAGAGCACGGGGGACGGCATGTCCGCGTGCGCGGTCCGGTCAAGGTGGCGGCGCACCTGGCCTTCGGCCTGCTGGTTATCGCCGCCG
>CAIZKT010000981.1:0-4742 GCA_903933565.1 uncultured Victivallales bacterium
ATCGACAGCGAGACCTCGATCAGGTCGCCGGGGCTATGGCAGCCAGCGGGGAAGCTCCGCACGACGTAGAGATCCAGCACGTGCAGATTGACCGTGACGACCTGGGTGCCGCCGTGGCCGCTGTCGACGGTAATCTCACCGACGTACTCGCCCGCGGGCAGGCCAGCGGTGGAGAACGACACCGTGACGTTGTTCCAGTCTGCCCCGGTCGCCGTCCCGCCGGTCGACGACACCGACAACCAGTCCTCGCCCTCGCTGATGGTGTAATGCAGGGTGCCGGTGCAGCTGTTCTTGAGGCGGAAGGTCTGGCTGGCCGGCGCGGGACCACCGGTCAGGCAGGAGGCGCTGATCTCGGTGGGCTCGACCACGAGTCTCTGGCACTCCAGCGGCGCCACATACGTGCCATCGTCGCAATCGGTGCCCTTGTCCGGATCGGTGACGGAGATGATGACCTCGCGCCAGGTGCCGTCCAAAGCCCAGTTGCTGGTGGTGTAGGTCACCGTATAGAGCGAGGTGACGACCTCGACGATCCGGTCGATGAAGGTGCCGAAGTCGGCGTCGGTGCCGATGGCCTGCCAGAAGCCGCCGGTGCTGTCGGCGAGGACGCGGATGTCATTCTCGTGCGTCAGGCCGGTCTTCGAGGCGAGGGGTTTGCCGTAGTTGTCGAGGCTAAGCGCCTTGGTGACGGCGGTCGGCGCGATGGCAAAGACCGCGGCGCCCGCTGCGTTGACGGCGGCGATCACCCCGTCCATGGTGTTGTTGGAGAAGGCGGTGCCGTCGCGGAGGTAGTGAGAGGCGTTGTCCGTGATCACGATGATGAGTTTCTGCGCGCCGGGACGCCAGCCCAGGGTCAGCGCCAGCATCACCGCGTCCAGCGAGGCCTCGGGGGCATCGTCGCCCTCGGCCGCCGCCAGGGTTCCGATGGCGCCATTGAAGGTGGCCACGTTGGCGGTGAACCCCTGGCGGAGGGTCACGACATCCTTGAAGGAGATGAGGGCAAATCGAGCATCGACGCCGCCGGCCGCGATGTCGTTGACGAATGCCGTCGCCTTGGTTTTCATCACGCCGATCTCGTCACCCATGCTGCCGGTATCGTCAAAGCAGATGACGATGTCGGCCACCGAGCCAGCGGTGCCGGAGCAAGTCACGGAGGTGATGGCCTGCGCGGTGCCGTCCTCGGTCAGGGCGAAGTTGGCGCGGGTGAGTGCACAGGCCCGGCCCGCTTCAGAGTCCACCCGCACGGTGGCGGTGATCTGCGGGAAGATGCCCGACGTGGCATAGCCCACGGCCATGACGTTCACGAAGTCGTTGCCCTGACCGTTCACACAGGTGGCTGGCGCCAAGGGGGCCTGGTAGATCCCGTCGTCGCAGTCGGTGCCCTCGACCGGATCGGTCACCTGGATCACGACCGCGCGGTAGCTGCCGTCACTGGCGCTATTGCTGGTGGTGTAGATGACGGTGTAGAGGGAGGCCACAACGTCGACGATGTGATCGACAAAAGCACCGAAGCCGGCGGCGGCGTAGATGTCCTGCCAGAAGCCACCCGTGCCCTCGGCCAGGAGGCGGATATCGTCCGGCCGGGTGGTGGTTTTCGGCGCCTCGACGACCACGGGCTTGCCCTGGTTGTCCGTCAGCGTACCCTTGGCCAGAACCGGACCCACGGCAAAGACGGAGGCGCCCCGGGCGATACACGCAGCCTGGACTTCGGCCAGAGTGGTGGACGCATAGGCGGTGCCATCGCCGCGGTAGTGCGACGGCGCATCGGTGATCACCACGATGATCTTCTGCGCCTCGGCGCGCCAGGTCAGGTCGGTCAGCGCCAACAGCACCGCATCGAACGAGGTCTCCGGCATGTCGCCGCCGCCCTCGGCAGCTAAGGCGTTGATCTTACTCTGGAAGACAGCGACGTCGGTAATGAAGTCCTGGTCGACCATCTCATCGTCCTTGAACGAGACCAGGGCGAAGCGGGCATTGACGCGGCGCGCCGTGATCTGGTTGACGAAGGCTGTCGCCTTGGCTTTCATGGTGCCGATCTGGCCGGACATGCTGGAGGTGTCATCGAAGCAGATGACAATGTCCGCCACCGAGCCCGCAGTGCCGGCGCAACTCACCGAGGTGATGGTCTGCCAGACGCCGTCTTCGGCCGCCGCAAAATTGGACTTGGTGAGCTCGCAGGCGCGGCCTGCGGCGCTGTCGACGCGGACGGTGGCGGTGATTTCGGGGAAGATGTACGAGGCCGCATAGCCGACGGCCATGACATGCACGAAGTCGTCCTCGCCCTGATCGCAGACGAAGCCGCCATAGGGCGCCTGGTAAGTGCCATCGTCACAGTCGGTCAGGCCGGTGGTCGACGTCTTGCCGATCGGGAGGGTGGCGGTGGGGTCGGTGACGGTGACGATGACCTTGCGCCAGAGGCCATCGCGGGCCGTATCGCTGGTGCTGTAGGTGACGGTGTAGAGCGAGGTGATGACATGCACAATCTCGTCGACGAACGCGCCGAAGTCGGCCGTGTCGATATTCTGCCAGTAGCCGCCCGTGTCGACGGCCAGGGTCTTGATGTCGTTCGCGGCGCCGTAGGCTTTCGCTTTCGCCGACTTGCCGTCGTTACCGAGCAGGTCGCCCTTGCCGAGGTTGGGGCCGACCGCGAAAACAGACCCCCCCATGGCTTTGAAGGCCGCGATGGTGGGGGCCATGTCGTAGTCGGACTTGCCCGAGGCATCGCTCAGCGTATGCACGGAAGCATCCGTAATCACCACGAAGATGCGCTGCGAGCCCAGGCGCCAGGTCATGTCCCGCAGCGCCCGCATGATGGCGTCCAGCGGCGACTCGGGCTCATCGCCCCCCCCATCGGCGACCAGGGCATTCACGGCGGCCTGGAAGTTCGCCACGTTGCTGGTGAGGTTGAGGTCGAAGTTGACCTCGGCTTTGTCGCCGAAGGAGACCAGGCCGAAGTGGGCGTCAACGCCGACCGCGACGATGTCGCTGGCAAACTGCGTCGCCTTCTCCTTCATGGTGGTGATCTTGCTGGACATGCTGCCGGTGTCGTCGAAGACGATGACGATATCGGCCACCGAGCCACCCACGGAGGCGCAGGTCACCGAAGTCAAGGTCTGCGGCACGCCATCCTCGGTCACTGCGAAATTGGCCGCCGTCAGGTCGCAGTTACGGCCCGCGACCGTGTCGACGCGCACGGTGCTGACGATCTGCGGGAACCCGCGGCCGGCGATGTATCCGGTGCTCATCAGATGCACGAAGTTCCAGAGCGAGGCATCGCAGTCGACCAGCACGCTGGGCAGGGTCACCGTCTTCTCGACCGTGACCGCGTAGAGCGCGCCCGCACCGGCGGTGACCGTGTACGTCAGGGTTTGCCCGCCGTAAGTTGGGTTGGCGTAGACTTGGAATGACAGCGGGGTCGTATCGCCGTTAGCCAGGGAAGCCACGTACTGGGTTGTGCTGCCACCGCCGTAGATCGATAGCCCGGCCGGCAGCGCGACGGTCACCGGTAGGTTCGTCAGCGTCCTCCCGGTCAGGTTGGTCAGCGTCACGTTCACCGAGAAGGGGTTGGGGCTGAAGTTGCTGCCGGCGGCATCGAGAACACCGGGGGCGGCCACGCTCATGCGCAGGTCGGTGCCGCCGGTAGAGACACGGCCGAGGCCATAGAGCACCACGAAGGACATGGAAGAGCCGGAAGCCAGCGAGCGGTCGAACCACCACATGCCTACGGCACTGTCGCCGTATTTATTGCCGGACGGAGTGAAGTCGAATTGAGAGCTGAGGGATAGATACGCCCAATAACTCCCGATGACGAATTTGTCTGGCCGGGTCGCGCCACCGCCGACGAAGGTGCCCTGGCCCACCGTGCCCGGGTAGCCCGGCTCAGCGGGGGCATTGATCTCGAACGCCTGCCAGAAGTCGGGAACGGGGTGGTCGTAGTCGGCGCCGCCGCCGCTGGTCACGCCAAAGCCGGTTTCCGTGTCGAAAATGCCGTAAGCGGTATTGATGAGGGCCGCGTCATTGTCTCCAACCTTCGTGTCCAGTCCCACCTTGAGGCTGACGGTATGCGTCGCTTTGCCGGGAGGGTTGTAGAAGGAGTAGGTAAAGCGCCCGGTGTCGGCCCGGCCCGAATCGCTGGCGACCAGCTCGTAGCGGGCACTGAGGACGACGCCCTCGGGGAAGGTCCAGCCGATGGTGGCATAGGTGCCCCCGCCGCCCAAGGCCAGAGGACTGGTCACATGGGACTCATCATCCCCCAGCGCATAGGTGCTGCCATCGATCCGGACCGCGAGCCCGTTGGTGCCCCCGTTGTAGCTGTAGATCAGCTTCTTGCTGTCGGCGAGGTCTATAGCCACGGTCGTCAAACCCCAGTGCCCATAGTCGCCGCAGCCCAGTTCCATGTAGTCATTCTTGATGGCGATGGTCTCGGTCTTGGTGCCGCCGGACTCGCCGACCAGGGCCGCTTTCCAGGCGGCATACTCCGGGGTGCCGCTTGGCGGCGCCTTGGGGGCATCCGCCCCGCCCAGGCTCACGCCCGCCAGCCAGGCCACCATGCCGATGGCTGCCAACACTCGCCCTGACCACGATACTGTGACGCATTTCATGGCTGTACCTCGCTTGTTCTTGGCTCAACGCTGATGCAGGAAAATACACGTCGGCAGGCTCGGCGTCAATAGGAGAGCGGCGTCTAGGGTGCATGACACAGAGTTCCGAGTTCCGAGTTCCGAGTTCCGAGTTCCGAGTTCAGG
>CAIZKT010000982.1:0-3686 GCA_903933565.1 uncultured Victivallales bacterium
AAGTAGTGGTGGAAGCCGCTGGCTTTTCGGTAGTGCGTGAATTTGTTGGTCATGGAATTGGTCGCGATATGCACGAAGATCCTCAAATTCCAAACTTTGGAAAGGCGGGACGGGGGCCGAGACTTAAAGCCGGTATGACACTGGCTATCGAGCCTATGGTCAATGCGGGCGGTTCTAAAGTGAAGGTTTTGGACGACAACTGGACCGCAGTTACGTGTGATGGAAGTGCGTCTGCACATTTTGAGCACACCGTCGCCGTTGGCGTAACCGCCCCGGAAATCCTCACACTTGCCTGATTTTACGGCCGGACAGAGTTTGGCGTTCCCATGTTTCTGGAGGCGAAAATCATATTTGATTCTTGTTTTTATGGGCGGTCTAACTATGATTTGCGCTCTTTTATATTCGTAGTTTTGCGAGTTAACCGGCCGGGTGGCCGTGAGCAGTCTGCGATGGAAGAAAACAACCCCGTGACGGGGTGCTATGGTACTGGCCGAAGCGGTATCCTCTTGGGGCTGATCCCTGATCGAGAACCCGGGCCTGGCCACGGGTAGCTTCTCCCCTGAAGTCCGATATTCCTAGGCTGATGGTCTGTCTGTTGCGGGGTCATGGGCATGCGGCAGACTGTGCCTTCCCCGGTTTCAGCCTCTGACAATGGCAAGAGCTTTCCAGCGATGACTCTGGTTGGAGTGACCGGCGGCATGGCTGCCGGCAAGTCGACAGCCCTAAGCTGTTTCAAGGCGTTAGGCGCCTCTGTGGTGGATGCCGACGACGTGGTGCATGGGCTTTACCTGCCCGGGCAGGTCGTTTATCAGGCTGTGGTCGAGCGCTGGGCCGAAGAGATCCTCAACCCGGACGGGACCGTCAACCGTGCGGCCATCGCGAAACGAGTGTTCTGCGACGACCGCGAGATGCAGTGGCTCAACGACTTGCTACACCCTCTGGTCCAGCGACAAGTGCTTGATATGGCCGCGGCAATGACGAATGGGGTCCTGTGCTGCGGCGTGCCGCTGCTGTTCGAAGCGGGATGGGACCGAGCCTTTGCCCCTACCGTTGCAGTCTGGTGCGATCCGTCCATCCAGAAAACGCGCCTGCTGAGCCGGGGATGGTCGGAGAACGACATCCGCATCCGCCAGGCCCGCCAGATGACGATGGATGAAAAATTGAATCGCGCGACCTATGGCCTGATCAACACGGGGTCTTTCGAGATGCTGCGGCAACAGTGCCGTTGGCTGTATGATGTGTTCACCTCCTGAAGGGGCGCGCCTGCACTCCGGGCGAGACCGCCAGGGAACAACCGCCTCGACGGTCGAGGTATGAGCAGAGGAACAGGGACATGGCGAAGTCCTCAGAGAACAACACCGGCACAGTGGCACCAAACCGAGACCCCGGCCCCCAGGAAGGGAATTCGCTTCCCCCTGAGCGCGCTCCTCAGAACGAGGCTCCAGCCGCCGTGCCTGAACGCGCCCCCCAGAGCGGGGCTCCGCCCGCCGGGCCTGAACGCGCCCCCCAGACTGGGGCTCATCCCGCCCCGTCCGAGCGCGCCCAGCAGCAGAAGCATAGCGCTCCGCGGGAGCGCCGCGGACATCAGGGCCGGGCCCCGGCGGCCCAGGAGCGCGGCAGCGGTCACCCGGATCCACGCGGCCGACGCCAAGGGCCTGGAGGCCGGGGAACTGACGGCAAGAACCGCGGCGATAGCCCCCACAACCGTGGCTTCCGGCGCGTCCGGGTCGAGCCCCGACAGGACAGCGACCCGTCGGCGGACGCCGGGCGCCCAGGATCCTCTGCCGCGGGCGCCCCACGCCTCGGCGATGTCGATGGCAATTGCAGCGCCCAGGTGCCCAGTGTCACACCACGGCTCATCCAGCCGCTCAATCAGCCTCCCGTCCAGCCCCCCGCTCAGCCGCTCGTTCAGCCCCCGGCGTCCGAACCCGTCAGCAGTCCGGTGCCGCAGCTCGCCGCGGAACCCACGGTCACGGACTCGGCCCCTATCGAGGCCACCCCCATCGTCAACCCCAACCTGGACCTGCGAGTCCTCCAGAACACGGAGATGACCCAGCTTACCCAGATGGCGCTGGGGCTGAATGTCGAGGGCGTGGGCTCGTTGAGCAAGCACGATCTGATTTTCGAGATACTGAAGACCAGCAACGAAAAGAATGGCGTCATGTATGGCGGGGGCGCCCTCGAAGTTCTCCCTGATGGCTTCGGCTTCCTGCGGAGCCCCAGCTACAGTTACTTGCCGTGTCCCGAAGACATTTACATGAGCCCGTCGCAAATCCGGCGCTTCTCCCTGCGTACCGGCGACACGGTCATGGGGGCCATCCGTCAGCCGCGCGAAAAGGAGCGTTTCTTTGCCTTGTTGAAGGTCGAATCCATCAACGGCGAAGCGCCTGAGTTGAAGAAAGGCAAAGTCCCCTACGAGAACCTCACCCCCTTCTTCCCGACGCAACGCCTGATCCTCGAGCGCGGTAAGGACGAGATCAGCATGCGTGTGGTGGACATCGTGACCCCCGTGGGGCGCGGCCAGCGCGGCCTCATCGTCGCCCCGCCGCGCACCGGTAAGACCGTCCTGCTGCAAAAGATCGCCAACAGCGTCACCGAGAACAATACCGATATCATCCTGATCGTGCTGCTTATCGATGAGCGTCCCGAAGAGGTGACCGATATGCGGCGCATGGTCAAAGGCGAGGTCGTAAGCAGCACCTTTGACGAGCCGCCGGACCGCCATGTACAGGTGGCTGAAATGGTCATCGAGAAGGCCAAACGCCAGGTGGAACACGGACGGCATGTGGTCATTCTGCTCGACAGCATCACTCGCCTGGCGCGCGCCTATAACACCATCGAGCCCCACAGCGGACGTATCCTCTCGGGCGGGGTGGACGCCAACGCCCTGCACAAACCCAAACGCTTCTTTGGGGCGGCCCGCAACATCGAAGAAGGCGGCAGCCTGACCATCCTGGCTACGGCTCTCGTCGATACCGGCAGCCGCATGGACGAGGTGATCTTCGAGGAGTTCAAGGGAACCGGCAACATGGAACTGCACCTCGACCGACACCTGGTCGACAAGCGCATCTACCCTTCCATCAGTATCGAACGCAGCGGCACGCGCCGGGAAGAACTGCTCCTGCACCCGGACGAACTGGAGCGCGTCTGGACCCTGCGCCGGGCGCTCAATGGAGTGCCGCCCGTTGAAGCCATGGAACTGCTCATCAACAAACTGAAGAAAACCAACAACAACATCGAGTTTCTGCTGTCGCTGCAGATGTAGTGGCGGGAGTGGTGTATCGTATCACCATCGAGGGCGCTGCCGTGCGGCGACCTGTCTACCCAAGCACGGCAGACGGGCCCAGGAACCGGCAGAATGGAGGCCCGGACCAAGACGCGGGAGAACCCTATTATGGAAACTATACGTTGCCCTTATTGCGAGTGTAAGGTCCTGATGAGCGATGTCGAGGTCGATGATGGCGCCTGTCCAGAGTGCGGCGCCCCTCTGCTCGGCTCGCAGTTCATGGACGATTTTGCGGACGAGCCCGGAGACGCGACCGAAGCCGAGATCGACGCCGATGCCGATCTGCCCGTGGCTCTGCATGGACACAATCTGGAAACTGACGAGGACCTCGACGACGAGGACGATGAATTCCTGGACCCGTAGGAGCGGTCAGAGACCGAGATGACGAAGGCAAACGACG
>CAIZKT010000983.1:0-7431 GCA_903933565.1 uncultured Victivallales bacterium
CCAGGCCCCTGCGGGTCCTTGGCATCGCGGGCTCCAGGGCCACGGGGGATACCGCGAACCAGGCCCCTGCGGGTCCTTGGCATCGCGGGCTCCAGGGCCACGGGGGATACCGCGAACCAGGCCCCTGCGGGTCCTTGGCATCGCGGGCTCCAGGGCCAGACGCGGGGTTCTGCAAGAGCCTCACGGGCTCAGGCGGGCACCTCCCAGGGCGAGGGGGACCTTTCGCCTGACCTCCAGATCGCTCTCCAGCTCATGGTCATCTTCCCCGTCATCACGTCCCGCGCTTACTGCTTGGGCTTCTCTAACTGTAGCGTGCCGGCCTGGTCCAGGCGCCAGTTCTCTGCCAACGTGCCCTCCCAGCAGTGCCACTCGCCAAACTCGCTGCAGAAGGCGCTGAGGTTGAAGGCGACCTTCAGCTCGGCTGTGGGCTTCAACCCCAGCGCGGCGAAGGGGATGGCCCATTCGCCCTTCCAGCCCTTCGGGTTGCCCGACGCGCCCTTGGTAACCGCGGCGACGAAGCGCAGCTCTGTGCCCAGGCGCGCGGCGGCCTCGGTGGGGGCGCCGGCCTCGGTGGCGCTCTGGACCGTACCGCCAGCATAGCCGCGGATGATGAAGCTGGCCGGCGTGCCGTCGGGCAACGTGCCGGCGATGCAGATCTCCACCCCGTCATCCGTCCCCCAGGTCGAGCCCAGGCTCAGCTTGGCCGGCTCGAACATGGTCACCGTCGCCCCCACATAGAGGCACTGCTCGTCGTAGGCGAGCTTCGCCAGGACGGGAGCGCCGCCCACGGTGTAGCGCGAGGGTTCGCGGTCCAGCGTCTGGATCTTGCCGGGCCATTCGCTCGGGGTGATCTGGCCGTCGAGCGTCGGCGCGACGCTGACGTGGGCGGCCACGGCCGGCCCCGCCTTGCGACCCGGCACGGGAACGGGCGGCATAGCGTCGTCAATGGTGAAGGGCTGCGCTGCACCGTCCTTTCCCAACCCGTTGCGGAAGATCACGTTATCCTTCCAGACCTTGACCCCGTTGGGCTGGTTCACCGTGATCTTGCCAGGAGCATAGAGGGTGTTGCGCTCGAAGGTGCAGCCGACGGAACGGGCAAACGACACGGTCATATCCTTGTCGGCGATGAACACATTGTCGCGGATGGTGATATTGCGGGTGATGTGGTTATGGGTCGGCATCGGCACGCCCACCGCCACGTTCCGTTCGATGATGCAGTCGCGCGCCCCTTCGTCGAGATAGTAGGCCGACGCGCCGAAGCCCTTGCCGACTTCAACCACGTCGCGCACCACATTGCCGCGCAGGATGCAGTTGTTCAGGTTACCATAGATCGCGGCGCCGTCATGCATCTCACGCATGACACGGTAGATGAGGTTCTCTTCGATCAGGTGATCCTTGCCGCCGCCGATGATGCCGGAGTAGGGCGCGTCATGAATCTCGTTGCGGGTGATGTGCAGAGCCCGTCCGCCCGTCATCGCCGCCGCCGCACTCGGGTAGTACACGCCGAGATCATGAATGTGGTTGCGCGCAATCAGCGTATCGGCGCCGTTGAGGTTGACCCCGCAAGCGCCGGCGTGATGGACGTGGCAGTCGGTGATGCGGCACTCGGTCAGGTTATCCGCCCGGATGCCCAGGCCGCCCACGTTGCAGATTTCGAGCCCTTCCATGACGCACTGGTGAGCGTGCGTCACGCTCAGGGCGCCCTCGAAGGCTCCCGCCCCGAAGCTGCCTGGCTTGAGCGGCACGGTGGTGGCCTGCAGCGTCAGGCCGCGGAGCGTGATCTTCTCCGCCTTCTTCTGCGGGCGGCCGACAATCTGAATCACCCGTTCGGCCGACGGCGCGATGACCTTGCAGGTCGTCATGTCTTCCCCCGGCAGGGGCCAGTAGACCAGACGGCCGGCGCTGCGATCGAGGTACCATTGACCGGGGTGAGTCATGCCCTCGCGGGTATTAAAGATCACGTAGCGCTTGAGGCCCAGGGCCCCGGCTGGCCAGATTGGCTCCGAGGAGAAGATCAAGGCGTGGCGCTGCGTGTCATTGCTGGCGACCCCCACCAGCGATTCGTCCCACATGTGGTAGAGGCGCACCTCGGCGTTCTTCACGTCGAGCGTCGCCGGGATGTCCTTGGCATCGTAGGGCATCGTGATCAGTTCGTCGTGGGTCGGTTTGCGCTCCCAGAAGCCGCTGACGGCCGGCAGCAGCGGCAGATTCCACGTCCCCTGATTCAGGAATGCCTCGGTTTCCGGGAAGCGGGCCCGTTCGGGCATGCGGCCGTTCACGATCAGCGCCCGAAAATCCCAGGTGCCCTCCTTCACGCCCGGCAGATCGACGCACCAGAACGAGTCGCCATCACGGCGCCAGCCGGTCACGGGCTTGCCGCCGTAGAGCACGGCCTTGCCACTCGGATCGGCCTCGATCGTCAGACCATTGTCCTGCGCGTCCAAGACCAGGGGTTTCGCCAGAAAGTACTCGCCGGGCAGCACAACAATGCGCTGGGGGCCGGCTCCGGCTTTGCGGGCCGCGTCACGGGCGGCCTCGAGTGTGGCCAGAGGCTGGGGTTGAGTCCCCGGGCCCGCATCGTTGCCATTCGGCGACACGTACAGCGTCGCCGCCAGGCACGCCGACGGCGCGATGGCGGCGGTGGAAACCGCCAGAAACGCCCACGACGGCAGCCGCAGTAAACCGTGCATCTCAGTCCCTTTCCTGTAAGAAGCTCTGAAGAAATCGCCGCCACCACCGAAATCACGCCACCGTTTGGCCCGTTCTGTCCGTTCTGCCTGTTCTTCCGGTTCCCCCTGCCTGCCCCCTGCCGCCCGGGGAAACGGACGAAACGGACGAAACGGACGAAACCGACCCCGCCACCCGGGCGGCGGAGCGCGCCTGGTGCAGGCGCTCCGCGAAGCCGCCGCCGACTTCGAAGTCCTGAGCCTGGCGGTCAAGCAGGCGCTCGGTCAGATAGTGCGCCTGGGCGGCCAGGATAGCGCCGAGGCTAGCGGCGCGTTCCTCGAGCGTTCCCTGGCGCGGGCTGCGGTTCACCCAGGCCGCGGCGGCTTCGACGGTTGCTGGCCGCAGCGCGCGGGCTTCTTCAAAAAGCGCCTCGCCGGCCTGCCACAGTGGCAAGCCACGGCGCGTCAGGTACTTCTGATAGTCCTTCAGCAGCTCGCCCAGGCTCGATTTCGCCACGTTCGTCAGGTTCATCTCCGGCTTCTTGCTGGTGGCGCTGTCCTCACTACCCTCGCCGATATTCTGGTAGCCGCTGCGCGCGGCTTGCACCATCTGATCGTGGTGTCGGTCGCTCCTGGGGATGTAGCGGTCGCAGAAGCGGCAGGTGTAATCATAGAGCATCTCCGAGACCCGGTAAGCCACCAACCCCCGGTAGCCGCCATGCACGCCAAACACCCGCTCCGCCGCCGGAGACGACAAAGCCTTTCCCCCCCGCGGCCGAGCCCCGGCCTCCCCCCTCCGCCCGTCGGGTCCGTTGGGTCCGTTGGGTCCGTTGGGTCCGTTGGGTCCGTTCTGTCCGTTCTCTCTGCCCATCTGCATCCCCTCCTCCCCGGCCCGCCAGCGGGCACGCCTCGCCTCCCCCTCTGTCCGTTCCGTCCGTTCTGTCCGTTTCGTCCGTTCTTCTCCTCCCCAGGAAACCGGAGCGGCTGAACCCTTACTGACCTGGGACCGCGCAGCAGAGCCGGAAACCGAAGTCGTAGTCGCGGTTGACCGGGGAGTCCCTGTGGCGGTACGCCGCACGGCAGCCGTAGGCGCGGTCGAGCCAACTGCCGCCCCGGAGCACGCGGTCCGAGCCCGACGACAGGCCGCACGGGTCCGACACCGTGCCGGGATATGGTCCATACCAATCCAGACACCACTCCCAGACGTTGCCGTGCATATCATAGAGCCCCCAGGCATTGGCCAGGTAAGTGCCCGCCGCCGCCGAACCGTTCGCCAGGCCCGCACCCGAACGGTACCCCGAGCCGCCATTGTACCCGTTGCGGCCGACCAGATCCATGTTCGCATCCTGGTAGATCGAGGCCAGATTCGTCCCGTTGTTAAGCGCCGTGGTGGTGCCGGGCAGGCGCCGCAGCACGATCTTCGTGGTCTTGTAGGCCGGATCGGACAGAACGGACAAAACGGTGCCGGCGCGCTGCCGCGCCTGGACGTTCGAGACCAGCGGATTGGCGGCCTGCAACCAGGCGCCGAAACCGAGACAGAAGACAAGGTAGGCAATGGTCCTGCGCATCTCCGCTCTCCCCTGTGCCGCGACCCGGGTTCGGCTCGCATGATGCCCTGACAGTATGGCCGGGCGCCAGCCCTGTCAACCGCGCTGACCGGCGGACTGGCGGCCTCCATGGGGGGCGCAAAACCGGCTAACCCGCCGCGGCGGACTCTACTACGTACAAGGTCGCCGGATGGCGATCCGGGTCTCCACCGTTTAGAGTTGAACTCTGGCCCCTGTGACCCGAGCCATCACGTTTGCTGCAAGGAATAATCCTCATGAGACTGCCCATGGCTTGCGTGCTGGCTCTGGCCTGTGCCGCCGCCACAACTCGCGCCGAGGCCCCCTTCCCCACGCCGGCGGACCCCGACACGCTGCCCGCACTGGTGCTCTACGTCGCGCCGGCTGGCAACGACGCCTGGTCCGGCGTGCTCGCCGAACCGAACGCGGGGCG
This sequence comes from uncultured Victivallales bacterium, assembly GCA_903933565.1. Taxonomy (GTDB): domain Bacteria; phylum Verrucomicrobiota; class Lentisphaeria; order Oligosphaerales; family JAFGRS01; genus CAILUI01. Next base: position 4,665 of record CAIZKT010000983.1, read on the forward strand.
CACCGATGGACCGTTCGCCACGCTCGAACGCGCCCGCGACGAACTGCGCCAACGCCGTAAGGCGGGAACGCTCAGCGCTGGCGCCGCCGTGCTCATCCGCGCTGGCGAGTACGGGCTGACCCGGCCGTTCCAACTCACGGCCGAGGATTCGGGGAGCGCCGACGCCCCGATCACTTACCGCGCCTTCCCGGGAGAGCAGCCGAGGCTGTTCGGCGGCACCCGCATCAGCGGCTTCAAGCCATTCAAGGACAGTATCTTGCAGGCAGATGTGAGAACGCAAGGCTTCACGGGCGTCCGCTTCCGGCAACTCTACCTCGACGGTCAACGGCTGACCCCGGCGCGCTACCCGAACCTCGACCCGGCCCGGCCGCGTACCGGCGGCTGGGCCTTCTCGGACGGCAAGCCCGCCTCCATGTACCAGAAGCCGCCGCCCGAGCAGGAGACCAAACGGGTCCTCCGCCTCCGCCCCGAGGACCTCCGCACCTGGGCCCACCCGGAGGACGGTGAGATCAACATCTATCCGCGCTACAACTGGGGCAACTGCATCGTGCCGATCGGCGCCTTCGACCGGGAAGCACGGACCCTCACCCTCACCAAGGACGTAAGCTACGAGATGCGTCCCTTCGACCGCTACTATGTCCGCAACCAGTTTGAGGAACTCGACGCGCCCGGCGAGTGGTTCCTGGACCCCCGCACTGGGACGCTGTACCTCTGGCCGCCGACGCCCCTCGACAACGCTGTCATCCGGGCGCCGCTCACCGAGAACGTGATCGTGCTGGAGGGCGCGGAACACGTCACCCTCCGCGGCCTGGCCATCGAGTGCTGCGAGGGCTCGGGGGTGCTGCTGCGCAACGCGAAGAACTGCTGGGTCGTAGCCTGCACGATCCGCAATATCGGTGGCCGCAGCGACTGGAGCGCCGGCATCGAGATCCGCAACGGCACGGCCAACGGCGCCTTCGGCAATGACATCTTCGACGTCGGCAACTTCGGCATCCAGGTCTACGGCGGCGACACCAAGACCCTGACCCCAGCCGGGCACAACGTCGAGAACAACTACATCCATCACACCGGGTTGATCAACGGACACGGCTGCGGCGTGGGGCTTGGCGGGGTCGGCAACCGCGTGGCACACAACCTGATCCACGACACGGCGCGCTGCGGCATCTTTGGCGGCGGCAACGACAACCTCATCGAGTTCAACCGCATCCGCCACGCCAACCTCGACAGCGAGGACACTGGCGGCATCTACGTCTGCGCCGGCCAGGAAGGCTGGATGCGCCGCGGGCTGATCATACGTCATAATTTCCTCACCGACATCCTCGGTTTCGGCCGCAACGAAGGCCGGTGGGAGTGCCCGCGCTATTCCTGGGGCATCTACCTGGATGATGCCATCTGCGAAGCGACCGTCTACGGCAACATCGTCGCCCGCACCGTCCTGGGCGGCGCGCACGTTCACGGCGGCCGCGACCACACGATCGAGAACAACATCTTCGTCGACTGCGGTAAACAGCAGATGACCTGGTCCGGGCCGAAGCCGCCGAACACGCTCGAACCCGATATGCGCAAGACCTACGAGAAGTACAAGGACAGCGCGGTCTACCGCAGCCACTATGCGAAGTTCGCGGCGCTGAACCCCGAGACGGACGGCCCGATGGGCGGCAATCGGTTCGTGCGCAACATCATCTGCTACCGTGAGCCGCAGGTGAATCTCTACCAGGCCAACAACTACCTCCCGGACCAGAACGAGTGTGACTACAACCTGATCTGGCACGACGGCGCCGCGCTCCGCCTCAACCTGCCCGGGATTCCTCCCGCGCAGCAGTGGGAGGAGTGGCAGAAGCAGGGCAGCGACATGCACTCGGTCCTCGCCGATCCCCGGTTCGTCGACCCGGACCAGGACGACTACCGCCTGCGGCCCGAATCGCCCGCGCTGCGGCTCGGGTTTCAGCCGATCCCGGTCGAAAAGATCGGCCCCTACACACACCCGCTGCGTGCCTCGTGGCCGATTGTCGAGGCGCCTGGCGCCCGGGAGCGACCGTTCGCTTCCGAGTCGCCAGCGCCCATTCCCTGGCCCGAGCCACCGCCACCGCCGGTCGCGCCGCAGGCGGTAGTGCCACGCCTAGCCGTGCCGCCGACCGTCGATGGCGCGCTCGCCGCAAACGAATGGCCGGAGAGCGGGCTGACGCTGAACCAGACGCCCGGGGGCACACCCATTGCCGGTCCGCCGTGCATCCTCCGGCTTGGCCACGACGACACCTGCCTGTACATCGCGCTGACCGTCCCCGTCTCGGCGGCCGCAAAGATCGCAGCGGGCACGAACTGGGGCGAGAGCGATGGCGCGGAAGTCTGCTTCCGGAGTGGGCCGGCCGGCCCGACCTACGTCGTGCAGGGCTTCCCGAACGGCACCTGCGCAAGCGTGACCACCGCCGGCGCCCCGGCGGAGTCCGCCGCCAAGCTGGGCGGCGAGGTCCGCTTCGCCGCCCGCAGCGGCGAGAGAGAATGGACGGCGGAGTGGGCCATCCCCCTCGCCGCCGTCGGCATCGGGCTCCGCCCCGGCCTCAAGCTCGACTTCAACCTGGGCCTGCACCGGGCCGACACCAGCGAGTGGATTCAGTGGTTCGGCACCGGCTCAACCTGGGAACTCGACCGGGCGGGAGCCGTGACGCTGGAGTAGAGAGGCTCTTGCAGAACCCCCCGCGTCTGGCCCTGGAGCCCGCGATGCCAAGCCCGTTCCGGGCAGGTTCGCGGTATCCCCTGTGGCCCTGCA
>CAIZKT010000984.1:0-4075 GCA_903933565.1 uncultured Victivallales bacterium
CTGTGCAATACGGATGGGCCGTGGTATTCAGCCCCAAAGGGGCGTTCCGGGCGCCCAGGGCAACGCCCTGGGTTTGATGGCAACTCCGATGGGACGACGCACGACGTCGGCACCAAGAAACCGAATGCCTGGGGCTTGTACGACATGCACGGCAACGTCTGGGAGTGGTGCGCGGACCGGTACGGCGCCTACGCGGCCGCGGCCGCCACCGACCCGGCCGGCCCGGACAAGGGTAAGACCCGCGCCCACCGCGGCGGCGGCTGGAACTTTGCCGCCGGGAATTGCCGTTCGGCCAGCCGCGGCCAGCTCGGCCCGGCCAGCCGCTACGAACGGCTCGGTTTCCGCGTCGCCTGTACCCCTGCGGATTCGCCGTAGGCATCGGTGTCGTACCATGGGAGCAGGTTCGGCGCTCTCGCTGGAGGTCGGGGTAACGGCACCAGGCATCGTTGTGGCACCACTTGGGTTCCTCCTTCAGCCAGTGCCCCAGCTTCTTGCAGCATGTCTGAGGTGCGCCGGACCGCAGGCGGGGCGTTGCTCTCCAGTGCGGCGGATCAGGTCGCCAGCAGACCAGAGACCACCACGATGTCGGCGTCTATCCCGGCGGCTAGGGCGGCCTTCCTCAGGGCCTCGACCTGGCTCTGGCGCAGCAGAGGCTTTTCTGCATAGCTCCAGGGCAAGCCCATCCTCTCGTACTTGCTCTTGCAGGCGCTGTTGAAGGCGCAGAGCTCCCAGCGTTCCACCACGTCCAACAGCTCCTCGCGGATGAACTGGCCGATGGCGCGGAGGTTCTCCGGTGTGGCAGTGACCGCGGGAATGAGCGGGGTGCGGATCCAGAGCTTCATCCCGTTGGTCGGCTTGCGGACGTGCTCGGCGACCCCGGCGAGATTGGCCAGGATCGTCTCGTTCGGCTGGCCGGTGTGCGCTTGATGCAGGCCGGGGTCGAGCAGTTTGAGGTCGAACAACACCAGATCCGTGTGCGGCAGGACGGCGGCGAGAGCGGCCGCCGGCGCCAGTCCGCAGGTGTCCAACGCCGTGTGGACTCCGGCCTGGTGCAAGCGCCTGAAAAGCTCGGCGACAGCGTGGTACTGGCCCAGCGGTTCGCCTCCCGAGACCGTCACGCCGCCCGCGAACGCCTGGTAGTAGTCCCGGTCTTTGAGCGCCTCTCTGACCAGTGCCTCGAGGGGCCAATCCCGGCTGTTGAAGGACATCGCCCGCGAGGGGCAGACGTCCACACACGCACCGCAGCGCGTGCAGGTCTGTCGGTCTCGGCGCAAGCCCGCCTGGCCCTCGGTCAGCGCCTCCGAGGGACACGCCTCCAGGCAGGCCCGGCAGCGAATGCACCTGCGGCTCTCCCACCAGACCTCCGGCTCGGCGTTTATCCCTTCCGGGTTCTGGCACCAGGCGCAACGCAGCGGGCAGCCCTTAAGGAAGAGGGTTGTGCGCAGGCCAGGGCCATCGTGGGTCGTCCCGCGGAGGATCTCGATGAGCCGCAGCGTGAGTTCAGCCACCGTTAGAACCCCTCGTAATTCACCCGCTCGACGAACTCCTGCTGGTACTCTCGCGACAGGCAGATGAAGCGGCTGGCGTAGCCGGTCACCCGGACGATGAGGTTCTGGTATTCGGGCTTCTCAGGATGCTCCATCGCGTCCCTCAGGGTATTCAGATCCATGATGTTGAGATTGATCTGGATCCCTCCTTTCCGGAAGAACGTCTCCGAGAAACCACGCACGTAGGCCCCGATGTCTTCCTTGCCGTCAAAGAACTTGGGCTGCAACTCAACCTGCATGGTGCCGCCCTGGAACTTCCGCTGATCGATCTTGGCGATGGAGTTGGCGGTGGCCAGCAAGCCGGCGTTGTTTCTGCCAACCTGGGGATTGATGCCGTGTGCCAGGTACTCGTTCGCCAAGCGACCGTCGGGCGTCGCGCCGATGGCGGCCGGGTTAAGATGTCCCTGGAAGTGAAAGAGCGAGGCCCTGAACTCCTGTCCGCGCAGGTTGACCAGGCTGCCCAACACCGTGGCCAGCGTTTCGGTAATGCGCCGCAGCAGTGCATCCACCTCGTCCAGGTCATTGCCAAACTTGTCTTGGTTCAGGAAGCGCTGGCGCATGGGCTCCAGCCCGTGCCAGTTCGTCTCGGTGGCCGCCTTCACCTCGGCGAGGGTATAGCGGTGCTCCTCGAACACCAGCCGCCGGATGGCCTGGAACGAATCCGCCACATTCGGGATCCCGAGAATATTGACGGAGGTGTGCTGGTAGTCGACGCCCCGCGAGGCCACCATATCGAGGCCGCGCTCGATCGGTCCGTGGCTGTTCATGGAGGTGAACATCTCAGGCCAAAGGTCGCCCAGGCGCTCATACTGAGCATTCTTCCACTCGCGCAGCGCTCGCGCCGTGGTGGTGACTTCCTGCTCGAAGAGGGCATAGAAGCTCTCGAAGTCGTCGGTCTTCTGGGCGATCCCCGCGGCGAGGGTGCGCTTCAGGGGTTCCAGCAGGTTGATCGAGTTCACGTCCTGGTCGCAGAACTCCTTGCCAGGAATACAGAACCACTGGCAACCACTGTAGGCGACTTTCCAGGCGTCCTCCTCGGGTATGCCGGAGCGTAATTGCGCCTCGCGCATCAGGTCGTAGTTCACCAGCACGGGAATGCTCTCACCGTGGCGGGCCAGCACATCGCAGGCGTAGTCATAGAACTCCCGGTTGAGGTCGGGATGCCACATGACCCCCAGGTTGTTGTAGTCACCGATCAGGTCATACGCTTCCAGGACGACAAAGCTCATCTCATTGGTCGCGTCCTGGAGTTCCGCATCGCGGCCACCAAGGCTGAAGAAGTGCCCGCGCAGCTTGAGGAACATCTCCGACAGGTATTCGCGCGCTTCCTCGTCAGACAGCTCTCCCGCGGCTCGGCTCTGGCGGTACAGATCGATCAGGTACAGATCCAGCCGCCCGTAGCCATTACCGTGCCCGACCACCCGGTCCAGCAACACGGCGAAGTGGATCCACTGCACGCCCTCGTAGTAGGTGCGCGGCGCGTTCAGAGCGAGGTGCGCGCAGGCATCGGCGAGGCGCTGATAGGTCTGTTTCTGCCAGGGATCGGTTTCGCTTTGTGCCAACTGGTGTGCCTTCTCGGCATGGCGCTGGATGAAACGGATGACGGATTCACAGATCATCTGCAGGCCAAGCAGATAGGAGGCCTTGGGTCGGTGGTCGAGCCGGAGGTACTTCTCCCGACTCTGTTTGATGCGTTCCAGGATGCCGCCCCAACCCTGGGAGAGGCCGATGGCCAAATCCGGACAGGTGTGGCCACTGCTCACCCCGCTGGCGCCCAGGGCCTGGGCTCGTCTCCCCACCGCCAGAATCTCTTCGGGCCAGGTATAGCGCCGGACCATGTGCATTTCCCAGTGGATCTCACCGACGATGCGTTCGTCTTTGTGGAGCTCGATGGGGAAGTGATCCACCAGGAAGGCATAGTCGCGCCCCCAGCTTTCCCCGGTCGCTTCGTAGCCCTTCACTCGGGACGGCATCTGCTCCAGTTCGGGAAAGGGGCCGATGTGGATCCAGCAGGCGTGATCACCCAGCGGCATCTCCGCCGAGCCCAAGCGGCGTTTGCCGCTGAGCGCCAGTTCGCGGCTTCTCTGCGCCAGGTTGCGGAGGCGCGGCGACAGGGTGAACTTCGGGGCGACGTTCATAGCCACCTCATGGGTGATCTCGGCGCCGGGAGCGGTCTCTTCGGTGCCGGCCTGGTTCGTCATCGTGTGTTCCATGGAGGCGTACCGTGATCCTCGTATCTCCGCCTGCAAGCGCCCCGGGCTTCTCGCGGCGGGGCGCAAGTCAGCTCCGTAGTGGTTTTTGTTTCGATCGTCTCCGCGTCCGGCGAGCAGAACGGGCCCCTTTACTCTTGGGGGAGACTGCCGGCGGGACGTGTCGCGAATGCCAGACGCCGCGGAGCGCTGAAAGCGCGGCCATTCCTCAGCCCAGGGCACCGCCCTGGGAATGGAATCCAAAACGAGATGGAGCCCTGCAGGGGCGGCATACCGACAGTCCATGGGCACCGCGCGGCCAGCTATGGCGCCCCAGCA
>CAIZKT010000985.1:0-3328 GCA_903933565.1 uncultured Victivallales bacterium
CCCAGACTTCAATGATCTGGCCTACCGCGGCCATTGGCGCGAGGCGCTGGCGCTGCTGCATCGCACCAACAACTTCCCCGAGGTCACCGGACGGGTCTGTCCGGCTCCCTGCGAGACCTCCTGCACGTTGAACCTCAACCAGGAGCCGGTGACCATCCGGCAGCTCGAGCTGGCCATCGTAGAGAAAGGCTGGAGCGAAGGCTGGATCAAGCCGGAACCCGCGGCCGTCAAGAGCGGTCGCCGCGTCGCCATCATCGGCAGCGGTCCGGCGGGCCTGGCGGCGGCGCAGCAACTGGCCCGGGCGGGACACGAGGTGACCGTGTTCGAGCGCGAGGCGCGCATCGGCGGCATCCTGCGCTACGGCATCCCTGACTTTAAGCTCGAGAAGCGCGTTCTCGACCGCCGCCTGGCGCAGATGGCCGCGGAAGGGGTCGCCTTCGAAACCGGGGTGATGGTCGGCGTCGACCTGGCGCTCTCCTATCTTCAGCGCAGCTTCAACGCCGTGCTTCTGGCGGGCGGGGCGCGCAGCCCTCGCGACCTGACGGTCCCCGGGCGCGAACTGGCCGGCATCCACTTCGCCATGGACTTCCTGGTGCGCCAGAACCGCCGGGCGGAGCAGGCCGCGCCGGGGCAGTCCGCGGAAATCACGGCCGCCGGGAAGCGCGTCGTCGTGATCGGCGGCGGCGACACCGGCGCCGACTGCGTCGGCACCAGCCTGAGGCAGGGCGCCAGCGCCGTGACCCAGTTCGAGATCCTGCCGAAGCCACCGCCGACCCGCAGCGAGTCCACCCCCTGGCCCGAATGGCCCCAGGTGCTGCGCTCAAGCAGCTCTCACGAAGAGGGCGGCGAACGACGCTGGAACATCACCACCCACGCCTTCCTCGGCCAGGACGGCCAGCTCAGCGGCGTCCGCTGTGCCGAGGTGGAGTGGGTCACCGCCGACAAGGGCCGCCGCGTCTGTCGCGACCGCCCGGATACCGAGTTCGTCCAGCCGGCTGAGCTGGTCCTGCTGGCCATGGGCTTCACCCGCGAGGGCAACAGCGAGGTACTCGGGCACTTCGGCGTGGAACTGGATGCCGCGGGGAACCCCAAGCTCAACCCCGAGGGCATGACGACCCGGCCCGGCGTGTTTGTCACCGGCGACCTGGCCAGCGGCGCCTCGTTGGTCGTTCGCGCCATCGCGGCCGGACGGAAGGCGGCGGAGGGCATCCAGCGCTTCCTGGCGGCAGTATAGTAAGCGCCTCGGGATTGGCCTCCGGAATGATGGAATGATGGAACGATGGACCTCACGGATCAACAGTGACTTATGGCTGAACATCGCTACCGAACTCACACCTGCGGCGAATTACGTCCGGCTCACATCGGGACGCCGGTCCGGCTGTCCGGCTGGGTGCATAGCGTCCGTGACCACGGCGGCATCGTCTTCGTCGACCTGCGCGACCACTATGGCATCACGCAGGTGGTCATCCGACCTGAACAGCCCTTCTACGACGACTTCAACCGGTTGCACCTGGAATCGGTCGTCTGCCTCGCCGGCACAGTCGTCGAGCGTCAGGCCGAGACCCGTAACCCGAAGCTGGATACGGGGCTGGTCGAGGTCGTCGCCGAGGCCCTCGAGGTCCTCAGCGCCGCCGCGGTCGTGCCCATTGGGGTCAGCCAGGAGACGGCCTGTGACGAGAACGTCCGCCTGCGCTACCGCTTCCTGGATCTGCGGCGCGAGACGATCCACCGCCAGATCATGCTGCGCAGTCAGTTGATGGGCTATGTCCGCGCCCGCATGACGGGCCTGGGCTTCAACGAGTTTCACACCCCGATTCTGACCACCAGTTCCCCCGAGGGCGCCCGCGATTTCCTGGTGCCCAGCCGCCTGCACCCGGGCCGCTTCTACGCCCTGCCCCAGGCGCCCCAGATCTACAAACAGCTCCTGATGGTCTCCGGTTTCGACCGCTACTTCCAGATCGCGCCCTGCTTCCGCGATGAGGACAGCCGGGCCGACCGCTCGCCCGGCGAGTTCTACCAGATCGACATTGAGATGAGCTTTGTCACCCAGGAAGACGTCTTCCGCGTCGTCGAGACGCTGATGACCGGCATCTTCACGGAGTTCGGCGGGGGTAAGACGATGACCCCGGCCCCGTTCCCCCGCCTGACCTACGCCAAGGCCATTGCCGACTATGGCTGCGACAAGCCCGACCTGCGCAACCCGCTGCGCATGATCGAGGTCACGGACGTCTTCGCCGGCAGCGCCTTCCAGGCCTTCGCCGGCGTCGCCGCCCGCCAGGATGGGACCGTGCGCGCCATCCCCGTCAAGGGGATTGCCGCCGGTACCCCGCGCAGCTTCTACGACAGCATGATCACCTTCGCCCAAGGCGCCGGGGCCAAGGGCCTCGGCTACATCGTCTTCGCCGAGGGCGAAGCCCGCAGCCCGATCGCCAACCACCTCGACGCCGACCGCCTCAACACCCTCAAGAGTCGCTGCGCGGTCAGCGATGGCGATGTCGTCTTCTTCATCGCCGACACGCGCGCCAAGGCCCGCAGCATCGCCGCCGCCGTCCTGCCTGAACTCGGCACGCGCCTGGGACTCATCGAGGCCAATACCTTCCGCTTCGTCTGGGTTGTCGACTTCCCCATGTACGAGCACAATGAAGAACTGGGCCGGATCGACTTCAGCCACAACCCCTTCAGCATGCCGCAGGGCGGCATGGAAGCCCTGGAGAACCAGGATCCGCTGACCATCGTGGCGCACCAGTATGACCTGGTCTGCAATGGCATCGAGCTCTCCTCGGGCGCCATCCGCAACCACCGCCCCGAGATCATGCTCAAGGCCTTCGAGATTGCCGGCTACACGCGCGAAGAGGTCGAGAGTAAGTTCCAGGGACTCATGCGCGCCTTCCAGTACGGCGCCCCGCCCCACGGCGGCATCGCCCCCGGTTTCGATCGCATCCTGATGCTGCTGACCGGTGCCAAGAACATCCGCGAAGTCATCGCCTTCCCGCTGAACCAGAGCGCCCAGGATCCGTTGCTGGGGGCCCCCGGGGAGGCGAGCGAGAAGCAGTTGCGCGAACTGCATCTGCGCAGCACCGTAACGCCTAGCTGAGCCGCGGTCGGCCCCTTCGCGGCGCCATAGCTTCGTGACGCATCCGCTGCGGTCGGGGCGGGTATCAGAGCGGCATCTGGTGGCGCCGGGGAACGGGTCGACGGAAGCGGTCTTCCGCGGCACCGACACCTGAATTACCCCCTTGGTGTGGTAGCTAGTCGGTAGCCGCCGCTTTTTGTCGACCTGTGCAATAAGAGAGTCCGCCTGGAGCGCTGAAGGCGCGCGGCCATACCA
>CAIZKT010000986.1:0-17102 GCA_903933565.1 uncultured Victivallales bacterium
ACGAGTACCGCTTGCCGACCGAGGCGGAGTGGGAATACGCGGCCCGAGGCGGCAGCGAGAGCCGCGGCTTCACCTACAGTGGCTCCAACAGCGCCACGGAGGTAGCGTGGCACGATGCCAACAGCGGCAACTGCACGCATCCCGTCGGTCAGAAGCAGCCGAACGAGCTAGGGCTGTATGACATGAGCGGCAATGTCTGGGAGTGGTGCCTGGGCTGGTATGACGCAGACTACTACGGTCGGTCGCCAAACGCCGATCCCGAGAACACGCAGGCGACCTCCTCCCGCGTGCGTCGTGGGGGTAGCTGGATCGACGACGCCGGGGGGGTACGGTCGGCCTACCGTTTCGGCTACGGACCGGGCCAGGCGAACGCAACGGTTGGCTTTCGTACCTGCCTGGCGCCGCAGTCGGAAAGCCACTGACCGAGTGGGTTGTCAGGCTGGACCAGGCCAGGCCCAGGAACGCAGAAGGGAATGGACCCATGAAGAAACGGCAAAGCCGTAAACGCTATGTGCTCGTGGGCACCGGCGGGCGCTCGTGGATGTACACCGCGGCTCTGATGAAAGAGTTCAGCGAATACGGCGAACTGACGGCTTTCTGCGATGTGAACCAGCATCGCCTGGACCATAACAACGACCTCATCAAGGAGCACTACGGCAAGGCTGGCCTGCCGACCTACAAGGCCCACGAGTTCGACCGCATGATCGCCGAGCAGAAACCTGACACGGTGATCGTGACCAGCGTCGACCGCACCCACCACCGCTACATCTGCCGGGCCATGGAACTGGGCTGCGACGCCATCAGCGAGAAGCCCATGACCGTCGACGCCGAGAAGTGCCAGCAGATCGTCGATACGGTGCAGCGTACCGGCAAGCACCTCACGGTCACCTTCAACTACCGCTACTCGCCCCGCAACACGAAGATCAAGGAGATCCTGCGCAGCGGCATGGTCGGTGACATCATCAGCGTACACTTCGAGTGGCTGCTGGACACGTCGCACGGAGCGGACTACTTCCGGCGCTGGCACCGCGACAAGCGTAACAGCGGCGGCCTCATGGTCCACAAGGCCACCCATCACTTCGATCTGGTCAACTGGTGGCTGGACTCGGGGCCGCAGCTTGTCTTCGCCCTGGGCGACCTGCGCTTCTACGGCCGCGAGAATGCCGAAGTGCGCGGCGTCACCGAGTTCTACAACCGCTCCCGTGGTAGCGCGATTGCCGCGCGTGACCCCTTCGCGCTCAAGGTCCGCGACACCGATACCCGGATGGCCGGCCTTTACTTCGATGCCGAGAAAGAGGATGGCTACTACCGCGACCAGAGCGTCTTCGGCGATGGCATCTCGATCGAGGACACCATGAGCGTCATGGTCAAGTACACCAATAAGGCCGTGATGACCTACACCCTGAACGCCTTCTGCCCTTGGGAAGGCTACCGCGTCTGCTTCAACGGCACCAAGGGCCGTCTCGAGTTCAACGTGGTCGAGACCGCTCACGTCAACGCCGGCACACCCGAGGACTTCACCATGCCCGGGATGCGCGAACTCGGCCAGGACAAGAAGGGCATGGTGCCGATGATCATCTTCCAGCCGCTCTGGGGCAAGCCGATGGTCATTGACTTCGACGAGGGCGATCTCAGCGGTCATGGCGGTGGCGACGGCCGCCTGCTGCGCGATATCCTGGTCGGGGTGCAGGATGACCCGCTCGGGCACGCCGCGGGCTACGTTGACGGCGCCCGCTCCATCCTCACCGGCATCGCGGCCAACCAGTCGATGAAGACCGGCCAGCCGGTACGTGTCCGCGATCTGGTCCGCCACGAGGCTCTGGGCTGAGGGCGCGCCGGGAAGAAGCGCCCCACTCCGAGGGGGCTTCAGCGCACTCTGCCGTAACGGGCTTGGGGCCGCCGTCCGGACCGCCGAGAGGGGACAGAAGCCTTGGCAGTGGACCAGCACGGCAAGCCGCGCTCGCGGTGCCAATCCGTCGTTTGCGGCAGGGCCAGCGCCGACGGCGGCGCCGTGCGGAGGGCGGCATGCGGACTTCACTCCTTCATCTGGCGCTCGTCAGCACGCTGTTGGCGGGGCTTCTCGCCAAGGCACAGAGCCTCCCGTCGGTTGCTGGTTGGGACGTCTCCATGCCGACGCCAGGCACGCACCGCGTCGCGACCGACCTGGCCCAGCCGCACGGGGGCACGGGGTGCGCCACGCTCTTCGGCCCCTCGATGCAGGCCGAGGCACGCGCCTGCTTGGTGCAGGAGTTCTTCGGCGCGACCGCGTTGACCCCCGGCAAGACCTACCGCTATGCCGTGTGGTACCGCACCGGGACGCCTTTCGCGGGGCAGGGACAACTCCTGATCGACTCCTACACAGCGGCAGGAGAGAAGGGCCGCCGCGAACTGGTTTCCACCACCCTCGGCTTGGCCGTGGACTGGACCGAGATCGTCGGCGAGATCAAGGTGCCGGAGAAAGCAGTACGCATCCGCCTGCTGCTGTACCTCCGTAAGGCCGGCCAGATCTGCTGGGACGACGCCTTCTTCGGCGACCCCGCCGCGGGAGCCCCGAACCTGCTCAAAAATGGCGGTTTCGAGCCCTCGGCAGCGGCGGTGTATGACCTGGCTCCGGCGGCTGGCACAGGACAGGTGAAGCTCACGGCGGACTTTGAAAACGGCGTGATCGGCAAGGTCAAGGAGATGGGCCCGGATGAGTTCTACGCCTACGCCTTTCCCGAAGACAAACCGCGCTCGAGCTTCCTCTGGTTCCACTTCCGCGTCGAGGGCTGTGCCGGCCGTGAGGTGACCTTCCATATCAACCCCGCACCCTTCGGTCGGGACAAGACCGGCGGCAACGGCACGCGACTGCCGGTCATGAGTTACGACCAGGACACCTGGAGCGGCATCGCGGGCGCCTCCTGGAATGAGGATGGCACCGTGCTCACCTTCAAGCAGCGCTTCACGGCCTCGCCGGCCTGGATCGCCTCGTTCTTCCCCTACCCTCCCGACCGGGTCTCACGCTTCATCGCGGCCCAGCGTGCCAACCCCGCCTTCGCGGCCAGCGTCATTGGCAAGACGGCGCAGGGCCGCGACCTGCGACTCTATACCCTCACCGATCCGGCCGTAGCGGAGGCCGACAAGCGGATTCTGCTGTTCACCACGCTGCAGCATGACCTCGAGACCAGCGGCGCCCTGGCTCTGGAAGGCTTGTGTCGCTTCCTGCTCGCCGACGATCCCCGCGCCGCTGCCCTGCGCCGCGGCTTCGTGGTCTACGCCGTGCCCATGATGGACCCCGACGGCATCGCTCAGGGTAACCTCTATTGCCCTGCCGGGAACCTGAACCGGCAGTGGGGCCAGGGCACCACGGCGGAAACCACCGCCGTCGAGACCTTTGTGCGCCAGTTGGGCGCACGGGGCCGCACGGTGGAACTGTCCATGGATTTCCACGGCTGGTGCATCCCAGAGCGCCGAACCGAGTTCATGTCCTTCGGCAAGGAGATCACGGACGAGCGCACCGAAGCCGAGGCGAAACGGCTGATCGCGGCGATTTCGCCGCGCCTGAGCGGCAAGATCGGCACGAACCTATGGCGCAAACGGGTCGAGACCGTGACCGGCATCACCAGCGATCTGAACCGGCTCGCCTGCGGCTGGCTGCGTTTCGAGGCCGGCGCCCGCCTGGCCTACTCCATCGAAATCTTCGGCGAAGGCGAATGCACCCAGGAACAGTACCTGACCTGGGGCCAGGCCTTCGCCGAAGGCATCGCCGACTTCTACGCCACGCCCTAGCCGGGATTATTCACGAAGCCGTCAGCCTCTGGAACCCTCCACTTTCATCGCCACGAGTTGCGCTGAAAGTTCCGACGCATTACCCAAGGCTCCACGTGCTCAAGCCTGGCCCTGAGCAAGAGGCACAAATACCTAAGTGAAGTTCGCCGCGGACTGTGGAGGGCGAAGCTCCCCAGGCGCGCAGGCGCCGGTGAGCGGTCGGCCAGAGGCGCGGGACGGGGGACGGCTCACCGCCTGCAGCACCAGCCGTCTGCAAGACCCGCGGCGGTTCGCGGTCTCTGCCGCTGCGGCGGAAGCTCTGGCAGAGCCGCTGCGAGCGCCGGTGGCGTCGTTTCTCTTCGAGCCATGTCGCGAGCGGCGTCGCGACCTACTTTCCGGGTGACTCGTCCGCCCGCATCGCCAGGTTGTCCAGGTACAGCAACGCTGGCGCGGTGCCGTGGGCGACAAAACCCAGCCAGAGCACACGGCTGAATTCGGGGTCGCAGGGCAGATTCCCTTGCTCGAACAGCAGCGCCCCGTCAGCGCCCGTGATCTTCAGGCTCCACAGGCCATCAGCCAACACCCCGAGCCCGTCCACCATCTCGACATGCAGCCATTGGCCGGCCGGGAGGATGCAGTCGGAGGGCCGCTTGTCCTGGAACAGGAGTCGACCATCCGCCTCGATGTACAGGCAGGGGCCAACCTTGGCGTAGCCGGGCGTGTGACGCCATTCAGTCCAGAGCATGGCGCCGGGCTCGCGGTAGAGGTCGAAGCTGACCCTGAGGCGCAGATTCCCAACGAGCTTGGGGCTGTAGTACAGGTGTGGGTAGTAGTAGATCGACGCCGCGGCGGAGTCGACAAACTTCAGGCTCTGCTTGCCGGAGGAGGCGCGATCGGCGCTGATTTCGATGTAGGCGCCCTCCTTGGGGGCCTCCACCAGGGCCGCGTAGGCTGGCTTCTGCCCTGGCGCCGACTCCTCGAAGTCATCGACTACCAACTGCCGACCGAGGGTGCTCTCGGTGGCCAACAGTGGACGCGGCGGGTGCTGCTGCGGCAGTGCGGTCCATTCCGCGTCGCCGTACAGGCCGACGCTGCTCATATCGATGGGCCGGAAGCCCAGGGCGAGAGCCGGCGAGTCGGGCAGCAGGCGGAAATCACGTTTCGCCAGGTCGACAAACTTCGGATCCGCCACCCGCGAGTGCGCATCCATCCGCGGGGTGTACCAGATGTCCTTGATGCCCTCCTTCTTCTGCCACTCTGCAAAGGTGAAATCAAGGAAGCGCAGAGGCTTCGCTTGCACGTGCCAGTAGAGATTGTAGTCGATGATCTTGTTGTAGCTCTGCCATTCGGGGACGTAGCGGAAGGGCGTCGCCTCGCCGTCCAGGACCACGATGTTGTATTCAAAAAGGTTCGTACGCTCTGAGTCTATGCCCAGCCCAAAGCCGCAGAAGGCGCTGATGTTGTTCATGACGGTGAGACTGGAAGTACCGTGCTGGACGCGGATGCCGCCGTCGCCGCAGTCGTAGCAGATGTTGTTCTCGCACAGCACCCCGGCACTGCCGCCATCGAGGTAGATGCCATGGCCGATCGCGTCCGGGGGCGTCCCGACATCGTGGATCAGATTGTTGCGGATCACGGAACCCGGCGTGAGCCCGAGGCTGTAGATGCCGCCGCCATCCTCAAGCACACGCATGACGTG
This sequence comes from uncultured Victivallales bacterium, assembly GCA_903933565.1. Classification (GTDB taxonomy): domain Bacteria; phylum Verrucomicrobiota; class Lentisphaeria; order Oligosphaerales; family JAFGRS01; genus CAILUI01. The sequence goes on from CAIZKT010000986.1 coordinate 5,447, forward strand.
ATGCACGTGGTTGTACTCGACGAGGTTCTCGCGCGTTCCCGAACGGACGCTGTCCCAGGTCCAGCCCAGCGAGATGCCAGTGTAGCGCAGGTCGGAGATCTCGTTGTGCGAAATGGTGTTGTTGCGGCCAAAGCCCATGAAGATGCCGGTCGAGCCCGGGTGAATGTGCCCGCCATCGTGGATGAAGCAGTTATCGATGCGGTTGTGGTGCGCCACGCGCTCGAAAGCGGTGGCCGTATCCGTCGTCCCAAGGCGAACCCCGCCAGCGCCGAGATCATAGAGGTGGGAGCGTTCGATGGTGTTGTCCGAGCAGTCGGCGCCGAACCAGACCCCGTAGCGGCCCACGTGCGCGACCTCACAGCGGCTGATTGTGCAGTGGCGCGCGCCGTGGAACTCGAGCGCCGCGCCCAGCGTGTTCTCAGCCTGCGGCGTGGAGTAACCCGTCGGCGGCAGCCGCCAGGCGGCGTGCTGGAACGACAAGCCCTCGAAGCGGATGTGCTCGACATAGCGGCCTGCCGCCGGGTCGCCCTCGGCCACGATCAGGCGCTCGCTGACCGGAGCGATCACCTCGGCCGCACCCAGCTCCTCAGCGCCAAAGGGGATAATGCGCAGGAAGCCACTCTTCCGGTCGAGCTGCCATTCGCCCGGCGCATCACAGGCGCCGGGGTGATTCTCCACCAGGTACGGACAGGTGGGCATGCCCTCCTTGGGGATGGACCAGACCGCGGGCCCCCCCAGGACCGCCACGCGCGTTGCCGGATCCACGGACTGCAGCGGAAACGTGCCTGTATTCCAACTGAAGTACAGCCGCAGTTCGACATCGGCGAGATCGGGCCAGGCCTGCAGATCGCCGCGCGCAAAGACGAAGCGGTCGCGCGCCAAGCCCTTCCCATCCGCCTGGGGAATGCCGCTGACGGTCAGGTACTGCCCGGCGTTGGGTGAGCGCGCGGGGATGTAGCGCCGACCCTCAACAAACAGCTGGCGGAAGACCCAGCCGTGGTCCCGGGCCGCGGGAAGGGTCGTCGACCAGGAGCCGTCCGCCTGGCGTTGCAGCCCCGTGATGGCGCGTCCGCCCGACAGCAGCGGCCGCTCGCCCGGGTACGCCGCCCAGGTGACGGGCGCCTCTGCCGTGCCCGAGTCCTCGGGCGTCAGGATCAGGGGGGCATCGAGACGGTAGGTGCCACCGCGCAGAATGACGCGCACGCCGCCAGCAGGCAGCGTCCCCTTCGCCTTGATCTGGCGCACCGCGTCGCGGGCCCGCGCCAACGTTCCGAAGGGCGCCGATTCCGTGCCCGGCGCAGCGTCTTGCCCGCCCGGGGAGACGTAGACCGCAACCGCCTGCGCCCCGGCGTTTGCTAGCACGCTCAACCCCAGGCCGAACGCCGCCGTCCGCTGCATCACGACATCCCGCAGTGAACCCATGTGCGTCTCCTCGTCGTCCCGCAAGTTCAGGCGCCTGCGCCTGGGTCACCGGGCCGCAGCCACGGCGCTAGGCGCTCTCCGCCCCCGGGCCACCGGCGGCGCCCATTCTCGCCGCCTTTGCAGGGCCGACCGGTGGGTCTGGCGCGACCTGACCCCGGCCACCCGTCGGGTGCGAGTTCTCAGGGCCACGCAGCCTCATTGAATGTACACGCCGAGGCTGGATTGAGTAGCATGGGCATCAGAATAGAGAGGCTCTTGCAGAACCCCGTCGGCGTTGGCGCGGGCCTGGTCGCCCACTGAAGCCGGCAATGGCGTTTTCCGGAAACCACCCCGGGCGCTGACCGTCGGCCTTGCGCAGGGGACGATTGCGCCGCTATCTTGTGGGGAACGCAGGCCGGGCCGGTTGCGGGGTTCGCAGTCGGCGGCAGGCGAAGCACAAGGAAGACCACACGATGCAGAAGCAAGCTATCTGGCCCAAGAATGGTCCGCCGACCAAGGGGCCGTACTCGCCGGCCATGGCCTTTGGGGACCTGGTGTTCGTCTCCGGCCAGGGCCCGGTCGATGCCGCCACCGGCAAGATCGTCAGCGGCGACGTGCTCGCTGAAATGCGGCTGGCCATGGAGAACGTCAAGACCATCCTCGCCGCGGCCGGCAGCTCGCTGGAGCAGGCGCTGAAAGTCACGCTCTACCTCAAGAACATGGACGACTTCGCCGCGGTAAACGAGCTCTACAAGGAGTACTTCGGACCCGTGTTCCCGGCGCGCACGACCATCCAGGCCGGGAAGCTTCCCTTCGACATCAAGATCGAAGTTGACGTCATTGCCTTCCGCTATCCAGGCAGCGCCGGGTGAAGCACGACCTGGTCATTGCCAACGGGCAAGTGGTCAGCGGTCTGGACGAGGCGCCGCAGGTGACCGATGTGGCCATCCGCGGCGCCACCATTGCCGCCATCGGCCCGGGTCTCGCCGCTGCGGCGCGGCGAGTGATTCAGGCCGATGGCTGCCTGGTATGTCCCGGCTTCATCGACATGCACAGCCACTCGGACCTGGACCTGCTGTGCGCTCGCGGCGCGCACCTCAAACTGCTCCAGGGCGTGACCACTGAGGTGATCGGCAACTGCGGGTTCTCCTTCTACCCCGTCTGCCCTGAACACCTGGCCGAAGCGCACGATTTTGTCTCGGTATTGTTTGATGACGCGACCGCTGAGCACCTGTGCGCCAATGCGTCGGAGTACGTCCGTCGGGTCGCCAGTCCAGGCACCAACGTGGTGTCCCTGGTCGGGCACAACATGCTGCGGATTTGCGCCAATGGCTGCGCCCGCGAACTCGCTCCGGCGGCTCTGTCGGAGATGCAGGCGCTGCTGGGCCGGCAGTTTGCTGGGGGCGCCAGCGGGATGTCGACTGGGCTGTTGTACACCCCCGCCTGCTTTGCGGACAGCGCCGAACTGACGGCCCTCGCCGCGGTCACCCACGCCCATGCCGGGCTGCTCTCTTGCCACCTCCGCGACGAAGGCGATCAGCTCGAAGCCTCCATTGCCGAGATGCTTGCGGTTCAGGAAGCCACCGCGGTAGCGCTGCAGATTTCGCACTTGAAGGCCTCTGGCCGGCGCAACTGGGGCAAGGTGGCGGCAGTCTTGGAACGGCTCGCGGCGGCCGCCGCGCGCGGTCGCGATGTCAGCTTCGACTGCTACCCGTTTGTGTTCGGCTGCTCAACCCTGCTCACCCTTCTGCCGACCGCGGTGCTCGACGCGGACCTCGAGACGCTCTGCCGACGCCTTCTCGACCCGGCCATGCGTGAACGCCTCCGGCTCCAGATGACCACCCCTGACAGCCTGCTCGGCGCCGTCGGCGCGGACCGCATTGTGGTCGCCAGCGCCACCTCGACCGCAGGCCAACGCCACCTCGGCCAAAGCCTGGCGGACGGCGCCCGTGCCGAGGGCAAGAACGTCGTCGACTTCGTCCTGGACCTCGCCGTGGCTGACCGCGGCAGGACCAGCATTTTCCTCTTCCAGATGGACGAAGATGACGTGCGCCGGACGCTGGCACACCCGCTGGGCCTGCTGGGTAGCGATGGCATCCCGGTCAGTCGCGGAACTCCTCATCCGCGCCTGCGCTCGGCCTTCTTGCAGATGCTGAGTCGCTACGTCTTGCAGGAAGGGCTGTTGCCGCTGCCGACAGCGATCCGCAAACTGACCGCGAACCCGGCGCGCAGGCTCCGGCTTCCGGGCCGCGGCACTCTGGCTCCGGGACAGGCGGCGGACGTCGTGGTGGTCGAGCTCGGTCGCCTCCGTCCAGCGGCGGACCCATTCCGATCGGAGCCCTTCCGTGGTGTCGATGTCGTGGTGCTCAACGGCCAGGTGGTCGTCGAGAACGCCGAGTATACCGGCCGGCGTGCCGGTGTGGTCCTGACGAGGTAACTAGCGATGTCTATGCTCGCCGAACTGCCAACGCCCTGCGTCGTGGTCTCCGTCAGCGCCTTGGAGAGGAACGTCCTCGATATGGCCGAACGCTGCCGCCGTCATGGGGTACGCCTGCGGCCCCACATCAAGACCCATAACCTGCCCGGCATCGCCGCACGGCAAGTCCGCGCCGGCGCGGCAGGAGTGACCGTGGCCACACCGCGCGAAGCCGGGTTGGCGGCAGGCTATGGGCTCGTTGACATCTTTATCGCGCGCGAAGTCACCGATGGCGTCGACCTGCGCGAACTGGCCGAACTCAGCCGGACCGCCGCGCTGACGCTCGCCGTCGACAGCGAGGAAGGCGCCAGCGCGGTCTCGGCAGCGGCAGTACGGGCCGGCATCGAATTCGCGGCGCGAATCGAGGTCGACGTGGGCGGCAACCGCTGCGGCGTCAGCACGACGGAGCGGCTGGTGGCGCTGGCGCAGCACATTCTGGCCCTGCCTGGCCTCCGGTTTGCCGGCATCTTCACGCATGAAGGGCATGTTTACGGCGCCGCGGACCGGGCCGACCTGGCGCGGCTGTCCACCGCGGCGGTACACGCCCTGGCGGCCCACGCCGAGTCACTGCGGCAGCACGGCATCGCGGTGGACGCGGTCAGCGTCGGTTCGTCGCCCTCCGCCAAGACGGCCAGCGACTTCCACGGTATCACCGAGGTGCGGCCCGGCAACTACGTATTCAACGATGGTATGCAGGTTTCCAACGGCACGGCGACCTTGGCGGACTGCGCGCTGACCGTGATCGCGACCGTGATCAGCCGGCCGGAGCCCGACCGCGCCATCCTCAACGTCGGCAGTAAGCTGCTGGGCAGCGACCGGGGCCGCAACGTCTCAGACACCGGTGGTTACGGCTGGGTCGTCGAGCCGGAGCGACAGGTGATCTCGCGCCTCTACGAGGAGCATGCGGTGATCGACGCGCCGAATCAACTACGCATCGGCCAACGGGTCCGACTGGTCCCGAGTCACGCCTGCATCGTCGCCAATCTGGCCCGCACCGTGGTGCTGGCCGACGACCTGGGCGAGGTCCTGGAGACCTGGGCCAACCAGCGCTATGCGTAAGCAGCCGAGAGACGCCGGGTGCCGGGGCTCAGAAGCCGTGAAGAAATCGGGGGCGGGGGCGGGGCGGAATCGGTGTCGGAGTCGTGCCTGGATGAACCACGCAAAGTGGCTTGCGGACGGCGGGGCGGGCATTTTTTCGCAGCTTCTCAGGTCCTGGGGTTCAGGGTTCAGGGTTCAGCAGGATCCCCGGCTGGTGCCGGACATACCGGACTTCTGCGCTTCTCATACCAGCAAGGCCCTACGGAGCTGGCTTGCGCCCCAGCTGGGCTCAGCCCCACCGAAACCGTGCTTGCGGTGGTATAGTGGTGTCCTGGTGGGGCGCATCGGCGGATTCCAGTGGGGCAATTCAGACACACGGCAGGGAGTACCACGATGCCGGGCAAGCGACTTTGGGTCATCGGCGATATCCATGGCATGTTTGACCCGTTAAACCGCTTGTTGCGCCGCGTCCGTCTGGTCCAGCACGAGCGGCCTGCGGCGCAAACTACGATCATCTTCCTGGGCGATTATATCGACTACGGCCCCTCGTCTCGGCAAGTCCTGGACGCGCTGATCGCGCTGCGCACCGACTTCGAGTGCGTGTTCCTGGCCGGGAACCACGAGGACCTGCTGCAGCAATTCATCCGCAAGGACGAGCTGTATCGCCGTTTCGGGAACATCTGGTTCCGGCTCAATGACGGCGCGGAGACGGTGGCGTCTCTGTGCGACGACCCGGCCATCTTGGCCCGACTGCATTCGGCGGAAGCCATCTCCTCCATCACGCCGGACGACGTCCGCATACCCGAGCCCTACCTGAGCTTCTTTGATACGCTCGCCTATGCCCACTGCGAGCGCTTCGCCAACGACCGGCGGGCGCTGAAGTTCGCCTTCTGTCACGGCCTGCTTCAAGGCGAAGACGACCCGAGCGACACCGCGACGCATGCGGGCTTCGCCATCGATGAGCAACTGGCGCTGCGTACCTACAGCCAGTTTCATACCTTCCGGCGTGATCGTAACATTTGGATTGAGGACCTGCACGTCTGGAACCGCGACGCCTCCCCCGGCCGCTACGGCGACTACATCCTGGTGCATGGCCACACGCCGACGGTCCTGCTCGACCGCTTTCAGCCGGATACGGGAAGCTACGACTGCGCTTCAGGCCTGCCCTACCTGGGCTTTGCGCGCACCGGCGTCGCCGTGCATAGCCACGATGGGCTGCGCTTTCATGTCGACGCCACCCTGGACGAGCTGGCCACCATCGACATCGACACCGGGGCAGTCTACGGCAAGTGCCTGACCGCCCTGCTTCTCGACGAAGAGGACATGCTCGGGGATTACACCATCTCCGCCTACCAGGTCCGCATGGACCGGCCCCACCGGCACGGCCAGGACCTCGCTCACATCGAATTCAGCTTCCTGTCTTGAGCAGCTCAGCACTCGATCAGAATCTTGGTGAACGAGGCCGGGGCGGCATGCCAGTCGGCGAGGGCCTGGTCGGCCTCCCGGAACGGATAGACGCGGGTGACGACCTCGGCCAGCGGAAAGCGCCGCGCTTCAAGCAGCCGGATCACCGTCTCGAAGTCCGCCGACAGGGCGTTGCGCGAGCCGCGGATGTCGAGTTCCTTCTGCACGAAGACCTTGGTCTGGTACTCGACCGGGTGCTTGGCATAGCCGATGTAGACCACGCGTCCAGCGAACGACACCTCGTCGACCGCCGCAGTGAAGGTGGCCGGTAGCCCGATGGCCTCGATGACGACGTCGGGCCCTTCGCCCCCGGTGAGGGCCTGGAGTTCGGTGTGCAGATCGCAGCGGCCCGAGTCCAGGGCGTGTGCCGCCCCGGCCTTCGTCGCCAGGGCCAGCTTGGCGGCGTCGATGTCGACCGCCACCACCCGCGCGCCGCGAAACGCCGCCCCGGCGATGGCGCCAAGCCCGATCGCGCCACACCCCAGAACGCAGACCGTATCGCCGACGGCGACCTGCCCACGGGCCACCGCATGCCCGCCCACGGTGAGGGGCTCCACCAGCACGAGTTCCCGCAGGCCGAGTGCCGGCGACGAGAACAGCTTGCGCCACGGCACCGCAATGAACTCGGTCAGGGCGCCGTCGCGCTGCACTCCGAGAGTCTGGTTACGGCGACAGCAGTTGGGCCGCTGCTGCCGGCAGGCGGCGCACTCGCCGCACTGAGTATAGGGCGAGAGCGTCACCGCCAGGCCCGGCTGCCACGCGCTTGGCACCTCAGCGCCGACCGCCTCGATGATGCCGCTGATCTCGTGCCCTGGGATGCGCGGGTAGGAGACCAGCGGGTTCAGGCCGCGAAACGTGCTCAGGTCCGAACCGCAACAGCCCACCAGGCAGACCCGGATCAGGACCTCCTCAGCCGTGGGCACTGGCGCCGGAATCTCCCGAAACTCGCTCTTGCCTGGCGCGGTAATGGTGAAGGCAGTCATCATGGTGCGGACTCCGCAGGTTCAAGAGGACGGCGTGAGACGGTAGGCACGCTCGGCGTTGCCACCCAGGATCGCGGCCTGCTCGGCAGCACTCAGCTCGCCGAGGGCCGAGCGCACGATCTCGAGCCAGCGGCCGTAGGGGCACGCCACCAGGCAGACGGGCCAATCGGAGCCGAACAGCACCCGTTCCGGGCCGAAGGCCTCCAGCACGGTCAGCAGGTACGGCCGCAACTGGGCAACAGTCCAGGCGCGGGGATCCGCTTCGGTGACGACGCCACTCAGCTTGCACCAGACATTCGGTCGGCGCGCCAGCTCGCGCAGGCGGCTTGCCCACGGTTCGAGAAGACCCTCCCGCAAACGCGGTTTGGCGATGTGATCGACGATGAAGCGCTGCCGCGGGTGGCGGTCGACAAAGCGCAGCGTGGCGGGCAGATGGCGCTCAAAGATGAGGATGTCATAGGCCAGCTCGAAGCGCCACAGCGCCGCGATGCCGCGGTTGAAATCGGGTCGCAGGATGAACTCGTCGTCAGGCTCGCCCTGCACCACGTGCCGGACGCCCCGCAGAGCCGGCGAGGCGGCCAGACGTTCAAGCTCGGCCTCCACCGCGGGATCGCACAGCGGCACCCAGCCCACCACGCCCCGCAAGCGCTCGCAGTGCCGTGCCAGGTCCAGCAGCCAGGCCGTCTCCGCGACGCTCTGGCGGGCCTGGACGCTGATGGCGCCATCCACGCCGACCGCGTCCATCTCCGCCAGCAGATGCTCCGGCAGAAAGTCGCGCTGGATGGCGGCCATATCCTCGCCAATCCAGCCATAGTCGGTGAGGGTGTAGTGCCAGAAGTGCTGATGGCTGTCGATCACCATGGTCGCGACCTCAGTTTGCCGCCCGCGTTCGGCGCGGTCACGCCGGGCTTAACCCAGATAGGGGAACTCGCGCGCCACCAGCCCGGCGTCCTTCAGCGCGGTCCACAGCGCGGCCGGAATCTCAGCCGTCACCGCAGCCACATTGTCGGCAACCCGCTCAGGCTTACTGGTGTTCAGCGCCGTGGCCAACACCCCGGGAACCGCCATGCCGAAACGCACGCAGACGTCGGCCGGACGCACACCAAAACGCGTGCAAAGAGCGCCGAAGGCGGTGCGCCAGGCGAAAAGGGGGGCGTCCGCGGCAACCGCCGGGTCGACCTTGCGGTAGTCGAAGAACGAGCCGCCGGTGAGGAAGCCCGCGTGGAATACCGCAGAGTTGATCATGCCGACGCCGCGGCGGTGCAGGCGATCCATAAACGCCAGCAGCTCCGGCGGGTGTGTCATGACGGTCAGGCTGCAGGCAAACATGACCCAGTCCAGCTCGGCGCGCTCGGCCAACTCCCGAATCACGGCCCAACTCTTGGCCCCCACGCCGACCGCCGCCACCTCGCCGCGAGACTTCAGCTCGTTGAGGGCGCGGTAGGCCTCCACGATGTCTTGCAGCCGACGCTCCCGGTCGCGGGGATGTGTCGCCCCGGCTAGGTACTCGTCAGGGTCATGCACGGACACGATGGCGGGGCGGACACCTCCCAGCAGATCGATTCCCTGCCGCCAGCACTCGAGGATACCCTCATAGCTGATGACCTGCACCGCATCATGCTTGAGATCGGCCCACACCCCCGGCTCAAAGGTCGGCTCCAAACCGCGTAAAGGCACCCGTTTCCAAGCCAACTTGTTGCTGACCAGGACCTGTTCGGCGGGGAGCTTCAACTCGCGCAGACAGCGCCCGATGACCTCGAGAGCGAGGCCGGCGCCATACTTGCCCGCCGAATCAAGGACCACCGGCGGCGCCACGTGCCGAAAAAACTCGCGCACGGTGGCCAGCTTCGTCTCCCAGGGCAAGGCCTGGTAAAGGTTGCCGAGGCAGCTGGTGCCGAAGACGATCGGCGGCAGCGCCAGGCCGGTGCGACCCAGCGGCTGTCGTGTGGTCAGCATGGCCATGGCGATCTGTACCTTTGCGGTGAAGCTCCTGCCAACCCGACGCAACCCCCTCACTTTACCTTGCTCATGCCCCCCTGCAAGGACAGCACCCGCTCCGCACGATGCTTGCACTCGGGCTGAGCACGGCTTACGTTCTGCGGTTCTTGCCGTACCTGGCGCCTGCCCAGCATAGGGCCCGCAGCAATACCATGCCGAGCCGCATCACCAATTCGTTCACCGTCGCTTACCGTTACCCGGTTGTGTTCACCCATGGTGCCTTCGCGCCGGAGAACCCCGCCCTGGCCGACGCCGTGCGCGGGGTCTGCGGCGGCGGCGTGACGCCGTGCCTGGCGCTGCTGGACGACGGGCTGGCAGCGGCGGACCCCGGCGTCGGCGCCCGGCTGCGGGCCTACTGCCAGGCCCACAAGGATGTCATTGACCTGCGCGCGGAACCCCTCCTGGTTCCCGGCGGTGAGGGTGCCAAGAACGGCTTGGACGTGCCCCTACTCACCCTGCGCCAGGCTACGGCGGCCGGGCTCTGCCGCCACAGCCTGATCCTCGCGGTCGGCGGTGGAGCCATGCTCGACGCCGTCGGCCTGGGCGCGGCACTCTTCCACCGCGGGGCGCGCCTGCTGCGCTGCCCGACCACCGTGCTCTCGCAGTGCGACTCGGGAGTGGGTGTGAAGAACGGGATCAATCTCGCTGGCGCCAAGAACCTGGTCGGCGCTTTTGCGCCTCCCGCCGCGGTGATCAATGACCTGGAGACCCTACGCACCCTGGGCGACCGCGACTGGGTTGCCGGGATCGCGGAAGCCTTCAAGGTGGGGGCCATCCGCGATGCCGCTTTTCTAACCTGGTTGAGCCAGCAGGCAGAGGCCCTGCGTGGCCGGGATATGGCGGCTATGGAGACGCTGGTGGTGCGCTGCGCCACCCTCCACTGCGAGCACATCGCTGCCGGCGGTGACGCCTTCGAATGCGGTAGTGCGCGGCCGCTGGACTTCGGGCACTGGGCGGCCCACAAGTTGGAGGGGATGAGCGCTTTTGCCCTGCGGCACGGCGAAGCCGTGGCGGTAGGCATTGCGCTGGATGTGCTCTACGCCACCCGGCAGGGGCTGGTTGAACGCCAGGCGGCCGAGGGCGTGATCCGCGCCCTGTGGCGCTGCGGGCTGCCGGTGTGGGACGCACACCTGGCGCACCGTGCCGCCGATGGGTCGCCGACCGTCCTTGCAGGCCTCGAAGAATTCCGGCAACACCTCGGGGGCCAGCTGCACGTCACCCTGCCGGCACCCCTCGGCCAGCGCCGCGAAGTCACCCACATCGACCAGGCCGCCATGACCGCAGCCATCGGCGACCTGGGGGCGTTGAGCGCCACGTTGGGCCTGGAACCGCACCCATGAAGATCGCCGTCGGCGCTGGCCATCTGCACCTCACCTACTGCCTGAACATCCACGCCGGCGAGACCTGGGCCCAGCACTTGCAGGCCATCCGCGGGCCTGCCTGCCAGGTGCGGGACCTGCTGGGTTGCCAGGAACCCTTCGGCCTGGGCCTGCGCCTGGGAGCGCGCGCCGCCGCCGAATTGGACCACCCCGCGGCACTCCGTGAGGCCGCCGAGGCCCTCGCCTCTGAGCAGCTCTACGCCTTCACCATCAACGGCTTTCCTTACGGCGCCTTCCATGGCACCCGGGTCAAAGAGAACGTCTACGCGCCGGACTGGACCAGGCCGGAACGGGTCGAGTACACCCTGCGCCTCGCCCGCATCCTCGCGGCCCTGCTCCCCGCAGGAGTGCCGGGCTCTATCAGCACGGTGCCGGGGACGTACCGTGCCTGGCTGAAGCCGGGCGACCTGGAACGCATCGTCGAGAACCTCGTGATCGTCGTCGCGGCGCTGTTCCGTCTGGAGGCGCAGACCGGGCGCCACATCTGCCTGGCACTCGAGCCAGAGCCCGACTGCCTGTGGGACCGGGTGTCCCAACTCGTCGCGGCCTTCACGGGGGACCTGCTGCGACAGGCCGTGCCGGCCCTGACCCAGGCCCTAGGCTGCCGTCCAACGCAGGCCGAAGCCGGGCTGCGCCGCCACCTCGGCGTCTGCCTCGACACCTGTCACCAATCGGTGCTCCTGGAGAACCCCGGCGACGCCTTCGACGACCTCCAGCGAAACGGGATCGCGGTGCCCAAGATTCAGGTGAGCGCGGCCCCTATCTTCGCCACCTCTCCCGCCGGGCTGGAGCGGGCTAGGTCGTTCATCGACCCCTGCTATCTGCACCAGAGTTGCCTGCTCGGCGCCGACGGCACCCAGCGCCGCTTTCCCGATCTGCCCGAGGCCATCGACGCGGCCGCGGCCCTCGCAGACCCT
>CAIZKT010000987.1:0-11447 GCA_903933565.1 uncultured Victivallales bacterium
CCCCAGGCTGGTATCGCGTCGGGCCTTCAGCCCTCAATGTCTGGTGGACGGGTGACCTGGGGCGACGCTGCGCTTGCCCCAGGCTGGTATCGCGTCGGGCCTTCAGCCCTCAAGCAGGCTTGGACCGCTCTTGAGCAGGTGAATCGGGATGATAGGCACACCTAGCCCGTCGGTTGTCCGCCTCGGTCGCCGCGTCATGCTGCACGGCCACGCCTGGCGCGTGGTGCGGGAGATCGCGCCCGGTGAGGGGTCGGCTTTGGCTGTGGCGGAACCTGCCAGCGCCTACGCGGCCTCGGCGCCGGCCAGGGGCGGCGGGTCGGAAGCATTACGGCGCGGCCAGCTCCTGCAGGCACGCTTCGACAGCGGGCAAGACGGTGGCCAATCCGGCGCCGGTGACCATGCCCCAGTAGCCCGGATCGGCCTCATACCCGCCGCGGGCCCGCGACTCCTCGGTGAGCAGGTAGGCACACGAGCGGTTGGCCACGCCGACCACCCGCGTCAACCCGAACGGGGAAACTCGGGCGACCGCCGCGCCGAATCCTACCTGGGGTTCACCCGGGACTCCGGCCCATGCCACGGGACCCATCCGCAGGCATTGCACCTCGGTCTCAAATCCACCCCGTTCGACCGCCTCACGCAGCAGCTCCGAACGGCTCAGAGGGTTCTCCCGGAAGCGCGGATCCATGGGTAGAAACACGGAGCGGCGCGCCTGGCCAAGCCGGACCTCGTCTGCCGCTTCGGCCCGAGCGAGTAGTTCGAGCGTGCGGTAGCCAAGGATATCGCCGAGCAGCGGAAGCTGGGCCGCCTGTGTCTGGCCCCGCATGGGCACCTCAAAGGGCGTATCCACGCTGCCCAGGCAACCGTTGAGGATCAGGCAGGTCAGGCCCGGCAGGGTTCGTTCCACCAGCCGCGCCGCATAGCCCATGAAGTCGGGAATCGGGTGGCAGGTGAAATGCATGATGGCCCCCAGCGGCGCCCCGTCGAGACCTTCGAAGCGCAACACCGTCAGCAGATCGTCCAGCGCCTCTTCCGGTCCTACCGTCTCCGGGTCGGTGGCCCAGCCCCAGGTTTCCGGGCAGGCGCGCCGCAGGGTGATGACGCTGCCATCCCGGCGCAGGATACGGCGAACTCTCGACACCCCAGGCAGGTGGGCCGTGGCATAGCCGCAGCGCAGCGGTCGCAGCCCGGCGGCCTGGGTGGCGGCCTGCGCCGCCGCCTGAGCGATGTGCCGGGCGTAGAACAGCCGCTCGTCCCGCTCGGGCGCCAGCGTCGGGGGGCCGCTGTGGACGTGTGTGCCGGCCAGTAGAACGCTGCTGGCCGGCAGGTCGACGGCCTTGCCGACCGCCTCCCGCACCAGCGCCACCTCCTCACCGCCCAAGGTCAGGTAGCAGCCCGAGACCACGACCAGGCGCGTCTGCTCGTCCGCCAGCATCAGACAACGCGCCAGCAGCGGCGTCCCGTCGGTACTCTGCTCCCAGCCCGGTATGCCGAACGGCGCGACTCCAAAACCGCCCCGCAGTGCTGCCATCGTCACCGTGTTTCTCCACCCGTTTGAGCCTGAATCTGCCCCGACCTCAGCGCCGGCCCGGCGCCGCCCCGGCAAGCTGGCATCGCCGCCGCGACCTGAAGGTAACGGCCGCCGCGAAACGATGCAAGAAGAGTGGGCCTACGGGGGCGCAGGTCAGTTCCGTAGGGGCTTCTGCCCGGCACGGCGGGGCGCAGGTCGGTTCAGGGGTGGTCGGCGCTGCTGGAGGACGGTCGGGCCGACCGCTGCTCCACGCCTGGCGCCCGTCTGGCGCGAGGCGGAATGGAGATGCCGTCCGCAATCCACTTTACGTGGTTCAGCCAGGCACGATTCCGACCCCGATTCCGACCCCGATTGCTTCACAGCTTCTGAGTAGTCACCACCTACGGAGCTGACTCGCGCCCGTCGCCAGGTCGCGGTTTGGGCTCACACACCCACTGCCGGCCAGAGCCAGCGCCAGACACACCGTCGTCTTCCGGATGCTCATTTCTGCCTCCTGGGAGCGGGGGCCTCTGTGTCGCCGTCGGCAACGCCACGGCCTCGGCTCAACGGATCGGCGTCACGGTGGTCCGCCGTCGGCCCGGAGGATGCCCCGGCACTGTCGGCCGATTCGTCTGACTCCTGGAAAACGGCCAGGCGGGCGACCTCCGGCGCTTCGCGAAGGGTCAACAGCAGGGCGATTTCGGACCAGGTGCTGAGCCGTGCGGTGTGGCCGCAGGGGGCCATGCCGTCCATGGTCATCAGGCGTTCGCTGATGCTGCCCGGCGGCAGATCGCCCCAGACCTCCTCCTGCCCCGGCCGCACGACCATCTGCGGCAGGCAACCGGCGATGTCCTCGAACAGGCGCAGGTAGCGCTCCTCACCCGTGGCTTGAGAAAGCGTCAGCAGCTCGCGCCCCGAAGCGGTGCAGATGCCCGGTGCGCCGTGCTGGTTCTGGGTGTTAGCGAAAACGGCCCCGCGCGGCTGGATGCCGAGTCTTCCGAGCGGCGAGTCCGGCGGCAGATGGGCGTCGTAGCACAAGACCCAGGTGGCGAAGAGGTCCGCCGCCTGGCGCGCCCATTCGAGGTGCTGCGGATCGTGGGTCGCCGCGTGCAGGTGAACCATTCCCGCCAACAGCGCGTAGCTGCTTTCGCTGTCGACCGCCATCAGCGCATCGCCCACGCCGCCGCAGGTGTAGCCTTTGTTCAGGAAATGGGTGACGTAGTAGTCGGCGAGCCGGCGAGCGGTCTGCAGGTACCGCGGTTCGCTGAACCAGGCGGCACCGCGGACCAGCGGTTCGATGCCGAAGGCGCCGCAGGCACTGTTGCCCCAGAGCACGTCCCCGCGGTCGCGGTCCACGGTGTAACCGAGGTGACCGAAGCGCGTCGCCGTGTCCACCATGGCGTCGAGATTGCGCCTGGCCGCCTCTTCCCAGGCGGGCTCGACGGGGTCGCCGCGTGAGCGCAGCAACTCGATGGTTTTCAGCACGTCGCGGGTGCATTCCAGCGAACGGCGGATGAGGGAGAAGGCGCGGCAGCCGGGGCGCTTCACGCCGAAGCTGCGCCAGCGCTCGCCATCGTGCAGGCCGTGGAAATAGCCGCTGGGCGAAACGGCCCCGCGGCAGATCGTGTCGAGCATGCGGACCGCGCGCCGCCGACGCTCGGGGTGCTCGGACATGGCCATGGCGAGCAGGGTGACGCCACCGCCGACCCAGCCGGTCTGCAGGATCCAGCCCTTCTCCCCCATCTGGCTCTGGTAGTACCCGTTGCGCTCGTTCCAGTTGTGCGCGTCCAGCTTGGCCTCGATCCGTTCCGCCGCCGCGGCGAACGACAGACTCGGCCGGCGCGCCTCCCGGCCGCGGCGCGCGTGACCATATTCCGCGACCCGGCTGACAAACGCGGGGATGGACTCGGCCGCCACCGGAATGATGCGGAGTTCGCAACGCATCGGGGCTCCCGGTTCCAGGGTCATGCCGGGCTCGTCGGTGACCTCGACCCAGTCGCAGAAGCGGTAGCGGCGCTTACGCATCACCGGCAGGCAGATCTCCACCCGCACCGGCTCGCCCGGCAGCGTGACCAGGTTGACGCCCGTCACACCCCAGGCGCCGTAGACCTGGACGCCGACGATGACCCCCTGGCCCCGGGCAGGGTCGTAGACGCCCACCGCGGGAAGGGCAAAGGCATTGGCCGCGAACTCCGCACGATAGCCGGTGTCGGCCGTCAGCCGCGGCACGTCGGCCTGGACGATGGGCCCGTCGGGCGTCACCCCTTCGGTCAGCAGGTACGGGCAGTAGGGCTGCGGCGAGACCAGGAAACGGTTGCCGCTGTACATCGCGCCGGGGGCGATGACGTAACTCCGCCAGTCCAGGTCCAACAGCAGCGGCAGGACCGCCTGTACGCCCCGTCGCGGGCTGGCGGCGCTGAACGTGGCGGTCAGTGTCGTCCCCTCCGCGTCGGAGGTGCTGGAACAGGCCAGCGTGATGCCGGCGGCGGCGGACGCCGCAACTCCGGCGAAACCGCCGCATGCACCGGCAGCCGGCGCGAGCGCGGCCTCGGCCCCACGGCCGTCGCTGAACCGCGGCTCGCCGAGCTGCAGGCGTGCGCCGCCCAAGAGCCCTGCGGTCGGCTGGCTGGCCGGTCTCGAGTCCGCCATCGTCGTCATGCTCCTCTGGTCCCGAACACCTGCACCGCCGCCACCATGGCGGCGTACTGGGGATAGCAGTCCCGGCCGCGGCCGGACATGAACGGCGATGCCGTAGGGCTGATGGCCAGCCCGCGGCCGTCGTCGAACCCGGCGCGGATCAGCGCCTCGACCTGGGCGCGGATGTCCTCGGGCGGCTTCTCATACATGTCCGCGATCTGGATATTGCCTTCGAGCGCAATCCGGCCGCGCCAGGCGGCTTTGACCTCGGCGGGCGTGATATCGCCCATGGGGGGCGCCTCGAAACAGTGCAGGACATCCGCGCCGATCTCCGGAAAGCCGTCTGCCACCGCCTTGAGCCGACCATGGCAGTGTACATTCAGACGCCCGCCGGCCGCGTGGAGGCGCGCGGCGATCGGCTGGTCGTAGCGCACATTGAAGTCGAAGAAGTCCACGCGACCGTGCAGCGGCGGCGCGATCATCTCCTGCCCGCAGAGGTTGAAGTACGGTCCGACGCCCTGGCGGATCAGGAAGTCGACGAGCCGCAGCTTGGTGTCGAGCTCGCGTTGCAGGAGGCGGTGGAGCAGGTCGCGCTCCAAGATGGAGAGCAGCGCGAACTGCTCCGAACCGAACAAGCCCGCCACCTCGCCGCCGGGGTTGTTGCCCAGGTGCGCCAGGACGATGCCGCGCTCGCCGACCTGCTCCCGCAGCCGGAAGTACGCCGCCAGGTCCCCGCCAATCTCCGGCACCGGTCGAGCCAGGTAGCGCTCCGCATCCGCCGCATCGTGCAGCGGATACTGCCTGCCGCCCCCAGCGACGGCCGGCCCGGCCGTCGCGAACGGCGCCTCGCGGACCAGCCCCCCGGCACTCCAGGGCTCGACCCAGTCGGCCTTCTCGGTCATCAGCCGGAACAGCTCGTCGTAGGAGCGGTCGTCGCGGAAGCCCCACCAGCGGATGATCACCGCCGGCCGGTCCATCGCCTCGTGGAAGTAGAGTCGGTGAAGCCGTTCACGAGATGTCATGGTCAGCACCGCTATGCTCCTTCCACCAGTTCCCTGGCCAGACGGGCCCACTGCCTCAGCCGCTCCGGCTCCCCCTGGACGGTCTGGATGTCTTTGAGCAGGATGTCCATGTGGCAGCCAGCGGTGGCCTCCAGTCCAGCCCGCAACGCCTTCCGGGTGGTTTCCGGATCAAAGCCGCTGCAAACCATCGCCGCCGGATTGGGACGCCAGGAGAGGACGTACTTGTCCTCGATCTGGCGGGCGCAGGCGGCAACATCGGCCCAGGGGGTCACGGCGATCCGGCGCAGATTCTCCAAGGGGCGCAGCATGTTGATCTTCTGCGTGAGGCCCTCGCAACAGCCGTAGGCGACCAGGCCGCATTTCTGCATGATCGGCAACTGATAGCGGTAAAGGAATTCCTCGTGCATGGCGGGGGAGATGCCCGCGTATTCCTGGGCGGCGAAGAAACCCCACAACTGACGGCGCCGCACGGAGCCGCCTTGGGGGGACGGCGCCACCGTTTCATGGGCGTAAGGCTCGACCTGATTATGCTGACTGAGTGCGGTGAAATCACCCGCTGCCTCGCATTCCGCCTGCGCGTCGAGGACGCCGTCGCGCAGGAACGCCAGCAGCTCGTGCAGCCATTCCGGATGGTCATACATGGCCATCATCAACCGTTCGATGCCGATGAACTGCCCCAGGGTGTAGGAGAGATCGGCGGCAAATCCAATGTAGGGCGTGGTGCGGTCTTCATGCACGGGGATGATATCGCCGATCGCTTCCCGAACCCGTTCGACCCTGGCCCGGGTCGCGACGGCGTCGATGGTGTGGCGCGGTTTCCGCAGGGTCGCGCCAATGACATCCGCGGGGGTGATGGCCGGTTTTGCCGCGAGCTTGTAGGCTCCCGCCTTGCCCAGACTGCTGGCCGTGTGACCGGCTTGAATGCCCCAGCCCGGATCGGTGAAGACGGCACGCACACTTACCCAGGGCTGCAGGATCGAGTCGTCGTCAACCCAGTCCTTGAACAGTTTGTGCCGAAGCTGGAACTCTATGTCGCGCCATAGGGGCTCCACGCATTGGTACTGGATCAGTTCATACTCGTAGGCAGCGTACCGCCCACAGCCAACCACTACCAGGGGGCGAGTCCGCCTCAGGCTGTTATGGTCGGTCCACAGCCGGATACGTTCGCGGTACTTCGGATGCGCGGCCGCGTCCCTGACCTGGCCGGCCAGTTCGCGCAGCCGCGTGACGTCCTGTTGCGGTGTCATTGCGGGCAGTTCCTGCTTACGCTGGTTGCTCTTATGGGTCGGCCGGAGGCGCGCTGTCGAGCCTCTGCTCGGCGGGGGGTGAGAAGGCCAGCGGCAGGCCCGTCCACAGCGCTCTGCGGCGTGGTCAGCCCCTCGGCAACGCCGTCGCGCCAGGGCCACTGCCACACCGGGTCCGGATGGGCTTGGCAGATGACGGGCAGGATGCGGTTCACGCTCACCTCACGGCTCCTTTACGGAAACGCGGATGTCATCGAGATACCAGGCGCCGGCGCCGGCGCAGAGGATGCGCAAGCCCACCATGGAAAGGCCCTCCCCTTCGACGGCTTTAGCTTCGAGCACGACATCGTATGCCGCCGGGGTCCAGGCGGAACTCGCCGCCACCGGCTTCCAGACCGCCTTGAGCAGCTTCCCCGCGGCGTCAAAGCAGTCCAGGATCAGGTAGCCACCGGTTGTCTCTGCCGCGCCGCGCGCCACGCAGGACAGGGTCACCGTCTGGCCCATCCTCACCGGCATCCGTTCCCTGGACTGGAGGATGGTTCGCGTCTTCCCCTGCACGATGTGGTTTGGAATCACCTTCAGGCAGTCGTTGCCTGCGAACGCCGTCACCGTCCCGCCGGCAAGCGTCCGTTCGCCGGGTTCCACCAAGGTCCACCGTGCCAGGCTTGTGGCGTCCTCGAACGGATCGGCGATGGCGCTGACCAGAACGGGCGGGACGGGGGTATTGGGGACGGGGCCTGTGCCGGCCTGCGCCAGGTACGCGGTTCGACTCGCGAGCATGCGGTCCCACACACAGGCCTTGTACTGCAGAAGGCGTGCCTTGTGGACGCCCGGCGCGGCGGCCAGGGCCGCGTCCATCAGGGCGCTCCAGCGCTGCACACGTTCGTCGGTGAGCAGGAGTCCATAGGCGATCTGGCGGCTCAACAGGTGGTACTGGTCACCGCGGCGCACCTCGTCCGGGTAGTTCGCCAGATCGAACTTGGCTGCCTCCATCTCCGAGTACAGTTGTTTGAGCATCGGCCCGGCTTCCCCGTAGTACCGGGTGAAGAACTCGTCGATGAGCGCGGCGCCGTCCAAACCCGGATCGTCCGCCAGCTTCAGGGTCAGATAGAGTTCCAGTTGGCTGAGAAGAAAGCTCCACCCGAATTCCGAGGCCTGCTCGAGGTAGAGCCCGCGCATGCCGGCGGCGTGGAGTTTCCGCATGAACTCCGGGACCCGGAAGGCGCAGGCCTCGGGGTAGTCGGAGTCGGTCTGCCCCATCATGCCGCCCAGGTAGTAGAGCCAGCCGTAGAGTGGGAAGGCATGGTCCCTGCCATTGGCGCCCCAGCCCTGGTCAAAGGCGCGCCGGTCGCGCCCGCGGCGGGCGGGGTCCCACCACATCGAGGGGCCGAGCGCGCAGAAGGTCACGGCGACGTTCGGCTCCAGCGGGAAACTCGGCGGCTCGGCGTAGTCGTGATAGGCGAGCGTCGCGACGATCGCCTCGGGATGGGTCTTGCGGAGTTCGCGGGCGATACGATTGACGAAGCCGAACCAGTAGTCGCTGCGGTAGCCGCGGTCCACGGCGTCTCTGGGTTCGCGCACGGCCGCCCTGCAGTCGGCGCACTGGCAGTAGGGTGCCATGTCCATGGCGCCCAAGGCGAAGTACTTGCCCCTGGCCACATATCCGGGCTTCAACCCCTTGCCGTCGAAGTAGTCGCGGGCGTCCTTGACTACCTGCTCGACCAGGGCCGCGCTCGAGTAACACAGGTTCGGTTGGCCGCCGGGTACGGGCGGGGCGCTCATCTGCTCCTCGGTCAGCCCCTGGGCAAAGAACTCGGGCCGGTCGGCCTCGAGCCCGGCCGGGTTTCGGCCGTAGCGTTGCGAGAACCGGTCACGGAAGCCGTAGAAGGAATGCGTGCCCTGCATGACGTACTCACCGCCGGCCCGCAGGCGCAGCGACCAGAGCGTCTTTTCGTACCGCGTGTACGTCGGCGTGGAGCGGATCGCGGGTTCTGCATGCCAAGCGCCACTGATCTCCCGGTAGCTCATGGCGGGCGCGCGGCGGCGTTCGCCGGGTGCCACCACGAGATCGGCACGGCGGTCGAACACGATGCCCAGATCGCCCGGGGCATACCAGCGCACCCCGCAATCGCGTTCGAGGACATCGTAGACGGCGTGGAGCGTGCCGAGGTTGCCGAACGGGCCCGGCAGGCTGGCCACCTGCACGGGGTCCGTGTTGCGGATGGTTCCTGCAGGTGCGCCGCTGCCCTCGTCGCAGTGCAGCAGCAGCGTGGTGTCGGCATCCGCGGGGAAGGGGCCGCCAGGAACGCCGGGCGGCCGGACCGTGCGGGAAACGCGGATCTCATCGACCGTGCCGCGCAGCGGCGTCCAGACCGCATCTTGGAACCCAACGACGAAGCCGCCGAGATACAGTGTGGCGTCCGCGACGGCGGTCTTGTCGTAGGGTGCGGTCCCCTGGGACTGGCCGTCGACAAGCAGTTCGATCCGCTTTGCGCTGGCGCTGTGCGTGGCCATCACGTGGTGCCAGCCGGGGGCGAGGTCTGCGGACACCACGAAGCTCTCCTTGCCGGCGGCAATGGAGCGGTAGCGGACACGCTTATCCTCGCGCAGCAGGATCACGTGGTCGTTGTTCCTGGTCAGGCGCAGGATGGCCCCGCTGCCCGCGGGTTGGTCCTCCACCAGCAGCCAGCACTCAAGCGTGCCTTCGCTGTCGTCGAAACCGTGGCTTGCCACTGTGAAGACCGTGTCGCGGCCGTTGAACGCCAGGGCCTGGCCCCACTTGCCCTCAACCCACACGTTCTGCGCCGCCGCCACTTCGGCCGGCGGGTCCGCGTCGTCTTTGCCCATCAGGACCAGCGTGTCCGGCGTGGCCCGCACTAGGTATTCCTGATCCTGGAAGTCGGTGCTCCTCAGCCCCAGCGCCCGGGTGGCGGCGCTTTCGCCGATCAGCACGCGCGGCCCGGCGACCGCCTCGGCGTCGGTGGCGAGCGACAGACGTGTGCCAGTCATCTTCTCGATATGATCGTTGAGTTCCCCGACCGCAAACGCGGTGGTCTTGGATTGAGTCGCGCCGGTGATGATCGTCGCGGTAGCCGTCCCTTCTCGGACCAGGGCGAAGGCGGCTTTCGTCTCTGCCGCGCCGGTTGCGGCGGGTCCCTGCGCGCTGCAGGCCACGGCGCCGGCAAGCGCCACGGCGGCGATGCACGTCCAGGCTGTCCTGTGTGTCGGCATGGTGCGTGTATCTCCAGGTAATCCTGTTCTCCGAACTCAGAGGCTCGTCGGCACGTCTTCCAGGTACACTCCGTCACTGCGGAGCACGGACTGCAGTCTGCGGGGGTCTACGCCGGCCATGTCAACGCCCGCGCCCAGGGCGAGCGCGGCGCACGTCCCGACGCCCTGACCCATGGCCATGCAGTGGGTCTGGATGCGTACCGAGGCGAGCCCTTCGTGAGTGCTGGAAGCGCAGCGCCCGGCCACGGCCAGATTCGGTATCTGCGCATTCAGGCACATACCGAGCGGAATGTGGTAGCTCTCGCCGACCGGCGGCATGAGGCGGCGGTCCTGGTGCTCCCAGGTGGTGTAGCCGGAGCCCTTGGGGTCATGGATGTCGATCATCCAAAAGCCGTGCCCGATGGCGTCGGGCTGCTTGACCGCCCCCGCGACCATGGCGGCGTCGAGGGTCTTCAGGCCGCGGCTGCGGCGCGACTCGCGCACGCCCAGCCAGAAGCCCATCTGCTCGATCTCGGCCTGCCCGAACCCCGGCATCTCGCGCCGCCACAGCTCGACGTAGCGCACCGCCTGCCGCCGAGCGGTCACCGAGAGCCGGGTGAGTTCCTCCTCGTCCAGCGGATTGCCGGCCACCGGGCACATGTTGTACGAGACGTCGGGACCGCGCGGGTGATGCAGGTACGAGTCGGCTGCCAGGTCCATGAAGGGCGGGAACTCGCCCTTGGCGCGCAGGTCCTGCATGAGCTTGAGCACCCGGTCGGCCTCGGCGGGGTTCGCCCGCACCGCGGCGGCATCCACCCCGCGGACGCGGAACATCATGGTCATGCCCTGGACGCGGCCGTCCTCGGGTCGGCCGACGTCGAAGGGCACCCCGGCGTTGGCGGCGATGTCGCCGTCGCCGGTGGCGTCGATGATGATCGTGCCGAGCACCGCCTTGCGCCCGAGCTTGGTGTCGACCAGCACCCCGCGGATGCGGCCGCCTTCGACGATCGACTCGACCGCCGCCAGGTGGCAGAGCGTACGCACCCCGGCCTGGTCGAGGAGGTCGTGGAACACCACCCGCATCCCGGCGGGATCGAAGTCGTGGGTCTCCGGGCGCTTCGGGTAGTCAGCAAAGCGCCGCACCACGGGTCCGGCGCGCTCGATGACCTCCTGAACGAAGCCGAAGATGACCTGTTTCGTGCGGTCGCTGGTGTGCCAGATGTTGACCAGGGCATTGGTCGCCTGGCCGCCGACGCTGGGCCAGCGCTCCAGCAGGATGACGCGGGCCCCATGACGCGCGGCACTCGCGGCGGCGGCAATCCCGGCCGGCCCGCCACCGCAGATCACGACATCGGCTTCGGCCAAAACGGGTACGGCGCGGGTCGGAACGGTGATGGTCGGCATGGTCTGAACTCGGCTCCTGTTCACGGTGGTCTCCGCGGCGGGTGGTCACCCATCGGCGGCCACGATCTGGCACCCCCAGGAGGCTCACGGTCATCCCGGGCTCCGAGGATGCTCCGGGTACGAACCCCACATTGACGTCGTAGCGCAGCGGGTTGTCCTCGTCCCGCCTGGTCCCGACGGTCAGCACGGCGCCGTCCGGGAACTGAAGCCGCGTCTTCGGCGCGAGGTCATCCGGCAGCGGTTGGGTTGCGTTCGGTGCCATGCAACCAACGATACCCCGCCCCGGGCGCGGCCGCAATGGGCGGGAGTAAGCGCGGGCGCAGGTCAGTTCCGTAGGTGGTGACTACTCAGATCCTAGGGTTCAGGGTTCAGCGGGGCCCCCGGCGGTGACCCGACATACCGACAGGCGAACCGCGGTTCGTC
>CAIZKT010000988.1:0-1638 GCA_903933565.1 uncultured Victivallales bacterium
AGGGTCTGCGAGGGCCGCGGCCGCGTCGATGGCCTCGGGCAGATCGGGAAAGCGGCGCTGGGTGCCGTCGGCGCCGAGCAGGCAACTCTGGTGCAGATAGCAGGGGTCGATGAACGACCGGGCCCGCTCCAGCCCGGCGTCCAGCAGCGCCAGGCAGGGCGTCACGCCGCCGCCGCAGACCTCGCGCACGGCGTCGGCCAGGGCGGGGTTATCCGGCGCGAAGGCGCCGTGGGTGAAGACAACCGGGTAACGGTAGGCGACGGTGAACGAATTGGTGATGCGGCTGGGCATGGTATTCTTGCGGGCCCTATGGTGGGCAGGCGCCAGGTACGGCAAGAACCGCAAAACGTAAGCCGTAAACCGTGCTCAGCCCGAGTGCAAGCATCGTGCGGAGCGCGGGCGCAGGTCAGTTCCGTAGGGGTTTGCTTGTATGAGAACCGTAGAGGGCCGAGGGTTAGAACGCAGAATCACCGGCACGGCAACGGCGGATCGCATCTCGGTACGTCCGGCCCCAGGTGGGGGCTCTGCTTATATGAGACTTCCAAGGTGCAGGCCCGGCGCGGCGCGGGTATGTAGTCGAGCCTTCAGGCGGTCTCGGGGGGGGCGAAACCGGCTGACCCGCCGCGGCGGGCCAACCGTAGCGGTCCACGCTCTGGTTTAGCGTCTACTCGTCAGGGGCTATCGACCGAGGATACTATCGATACCATTCACAATCGCGGTCACGTGGCCGGGCGACAGTTTGCCCACCCGCTCGCTGAGTTGCCCTTTGTCGAGCGCCACGATGAGGGATCCGTTGGCGACCGAGTCCCTTGACAACCCCGTCACCTCTGCCCTCAGCAGGAGGTTACCGGGCGCTCCGGCCCACTTCAGGTTGCTGGTCAAGAGAATACAGACAACCGTCGCGATCCGGCTCCGGTTGACGGCGTCGCACTGAACGACCACGACGGGGCGTCTGAACCCAGGCGCCGACCCGGTCGGTTCCCCGAGGTCAGCCCACCACACTTCGCCTTGGCAAACTACCATTCCACGCGCCGCAGCGCGCGGCCTGCGGCCCTCCGGCTGAAGTCATCGACACCTGTCCCGACCTCATCAAGAACACGGTTCAGGGCGGCCGTGACCTGGTTCTCGTCGTGCTGAACCACGAAGTCCGCCAGCGCTCTCGCGTAGAGTTGACTCCGCGACGTTTTCAGTCGGCGTGCGAGACGTTCACCGGCCTGAAACACATCATCCGGTATCGATATGGCAGCTTTCATACCACTAGTATTACTCCTGGTCGGCCATCTTGTCAAGTGTGGGAGGGGTCAACCCTCGACTTTTGAGGCTACTTTGTCATTTTCTACCCGGCCTGCATCAACCTCCTGCCAGGGCTTGGCGCACCCAGGTCAGCTCGGCCGCGATGTTCTCTGCCACCGGCATGCTGCGCAGTTCGGGGGGAAGCACGGCGAAGGTATAGGTTTCCACCTCGAGGTGCGGCGCGTGGCCGGTTGCCACTTGCCGCCAGAAGCGGTCGTCGAGGTCGTCGCGGGTGGAGCGGAATCCCGGTCCGCTGGCGACGCACAAGGGAATATGGAAGTGGGTGCGGAGTTCGCCAGGGTCTGCGAGGGCCGCGGCCGCGTCGATGGCCTCGGGCAGATCGGG
>CAIZKT010000989.1:0-14552 GCA_903933565.1 uncultured Victivallales bacterium
ATCCGCGCTGTGGATGGGTACCCAGGGCGTTGCCCTGGGCGCCCGGAACGCCCCTTTGGGGCTGAATACCTCGGCCAAAGAGTCGAGTGTAGTAGAATCGAATGGCCCTGCCAGGCTGCCAACTTTGAGACAGCCCTTCAGTGCGGGTGTTCATGCCGCAGGATGTGCGGGCGCTCCAGGCCGTGCGCCAGCATCAGGGCCTCGTCGTTCAGCAGCGTCAGGGTGGGGCCATCCGCGACGATCCGGCCGGCGTCAAGCACCAGGACCCGCGGACACAGTTCGACCACCAGTTCCAGGTCGTGTGTAGCGATGATCCGGGTGTGCGCGAAACCGTGCAGGAGCCCGAGCAACCGGCGCCGCGCCCGCGGATCGAGGTTGGAGGTGGGTTCATCCATGACCAGTACATCCGGGGACATCGCCAGCACCGTGGCGATCGCCACGGCGCGTTTCTCGCCGGCGGACAGCTTGTGCGGCGGGCGGTCGCGCACGTGCGCCATGCCCACCCGCTCGAGCGCGGCGGCGACACAACGCTCGACCTCGGCCGCGGGCAGGCCCAGATTCAGGGGCCCGAAGGCGACGTCCTCGAAGACGGTCGGCATGAACAACTGGTCGTCGGGGTCCTGGAAAACCAGCCCGACCGCCCGGCGCGCCGCCGCCACGGTTTGCGGCGTCAAGGGCGCCTCGCCAATTCGCACTTCGCCGCGCGTGGGGGTCAGGTACCCATTCAGATGCAGCAGCAGGGTGGACTTACCAGCGCCGTTGCAGCCGATGATGCCGACCGCTTCGCCGTGGGTGATGCGGAAGGAGACCCCTTGCAGGGCCGCGGCGCCGCCCGGGTAGGCATACCAGAGATCACGGGCCTCAATCACGTGATGGCTCATGCCCCGTCTCCCGTCACGAAGGCTCCCAGCCATCGCGAGATGTTCCAGTAGCGCGCGGCGACGAAGAAGGCGGTCCAGCCCGCCAGGAAAGCGAGATCGGTCGGCCGTATCCGGGTCGGCCGCAAGACCTGGATATGGCCCTCGAAACCGCGTGAAACCATGGCCTGGTAGACGCGCTGGGCCCGGTCCATGGAGCGCAGCAGCAGGTGCCCAACCAGCGCGGCGTAGCTCCGCAGCGGCAGCGCCCGCCGGCCCAGGGAGCGCATCTCGGCGGCGCGCCGCATGCGCAGACCTTCTTCGGCGATCACGAACAGGTACCGGTAGAGCAACTGCACCTGCAGCGCGAACACCCGCGGCAACCCGAGCTGCTCCAGGCCGGCGCAGAGCCGGTGGATGCCGGTGCAGGCCACCAGCGTCAGCGCCGCACTCACGGTCAGAACAAAACGTACCGCGATCGAGGCAAACGACAGCCAACCGCCGGAGATGCCCTGCGCGCCGAGGGTGAACACAACCCGCCGATCCAGCCAGGGATTGAGGATGCCCACCGCGAGCGCAAAGGGCGCTGCCAGCAGCAGCTTGCGCAGGATGCAGCCTGGCGGAATGCGCCCCAGCGCCATCAGGGCAGCCGGGTAGAGGAAGAACGGCATCAGCGCCGAGACCTCATAGCGATGAAAGGACATCACCGCCACGATAAAGGCCGCCGTGGTCAGCGCTTTCACCCGGGCGTCGAGACGATGCACGGGCGAGTCCAGACGCCCGAGCTCGTCCAGCTGCCCGACCTCGAGGTAAAGCGCGAAGTTCAAGAGTATCTCAGGTCGATTCTGTCGCCGCGCTCCCGCCTCGGGCGGAGCGCCGTGTGAGCACCAGGCCGATCAACCCGGCGAGGAGAAGGGTCAGGAGTCCGCCGACCAAGCCGGCCACCGACGTACCCGCACTCACGGCCGGCCACGGAGCCGGCTCTCGGGCGACCGCCACGGGCGCGGGAGACGCGGTCCGGAAGCCGTAGTCAGGCAAGACCGCGGTTCTTTCCTGTATCCGGGCCAAGGTTGCCGGCACGCCGGCGCCAGGGCCTACCCGGACGTCGTCACCCCTGGCCTTGCCCACCGCCCACTCCAAGCCGTCCGGGCGCGTCGAAGCGAACCAGCACACGGCGCCGCCCAGCCCCGCCGCAGCCAGCAGCAGCCCCACGGCAATCCGGCGCCAAGCCGAGGCGCCGACACCGGTTGACGAGGTGCTCTCGGCCAGCACCGTCGGCCGAGCCTGCTGCACAAACGCCACGACGGCCGCCGTGGCCAGGCCCTCCACCAGGCCGATCCCCAGATGAATCGGCTGCATCAGCAGCACGAAGGTCCGAAAGGGTAGGTCGGAAATCCCTGACAGCGTCGTCTCCAGCACCACGCCAAAGGCGCCCAGCTGCAAGCCGACCACCGCCGCCAGCATGGCCCCGATCCAGAACCGGGCGCCCCTCGACGCGGCCCCCACGATCGGCGTGTAGAAGAACGGATAGGCAACGAAGGCAGGAAAGAACCCCAGGTTGATGATGTTACAGCCCAGCGCCAGCAGTCCGCCATCCGCAAAGAACAGGGCCTGCACCGTCAACACCGACGCCAGCACTACGAACGCCGCCGCCGGCCCCAGCAGAATCGCCAGGATCAGGCCACCACCCAGATGCCCACTCGAGCCCGTGCCCGGAATCGAGAAGTTGATCATCTGCGCCGCGAAGATGAAGGCGCCCAGCACGCCCATCATGGGAACCCGCCCGGCGTCCGCCGTCTGCCGCACCTGGCGGGCGCACCAGCCCAGCAACCCCGCGCTCGTCGCCCACAACGTCCCGCCCACCGCCGGGGAAACCAAGGCATCAGCCATGTGCATGGTGACTTGCCCCCCCAAACTCTTTCCCCGTCGTGGTCACGGTCAGCTTCCCATGCTTGACGCCCTTGGCCGCAATCAGGCGGTCCGCCACCTGCTTGACCGCACTCGCCGGACCGCGCACGGCCAGCACCTCCATGCAGTTGCTGTGGTCGAGGTGGACGTGCAGCGTCGCCAGAATCAGACCCTCGTGCTGGTGCTCGTGCTGGATGTCGGTCAGCAGCGCCTGAATGTTGCGCTTGTGGTGGTCGTAGACCAGGGTCACCGTGCCGGCAATCTCGTGCTCGCCCATCTGCCCATGATGCTCAACCAGGTGCGCCCGCACCATGTCCGCCACCGCCTGCGAACGGTTGCCGTAGCCCTTCTCCTCCACCATGCCGTCAAGCTGCCTCACCAGGTCGCTCGGCATCGATACGCTGAACCGGCTTAGTTCGGGAGTATTCATCGTCGGTGTTACCTTTCAGCATAACCATAACACCGCGATGAGGGCTGTCAATCAGGGCTCAACGAGGGCAAGTAAGGCCCGTGAAGTCTGGCCCGGCGCGGGTTCAAGATCGGCGAGTGCGCTTGGTTTCGCCTGCGGCGAGACGGACAGGGCTCGGTGTACCGGCTTTCCAGCCCCAGGCTGGGCCGCCCGCAGGGCGGAAGCCGGAATCCCCCCGGGCTGGGACCGGCTGAAGCCGGGACAACGAACCGCGCCGCCGGGCGCCTCAATCGCAGTGGAAGACCTCTTCCATGCTGGCCCACCATTCGCCCTCGGCGCGATCCGGAAGCGGCTCCTGGAAGGGCATGCACAGGGCCCACCAGCGCTGCGTGGCCGGGTCCGCCGCCATCGCCGCCAGGTCAGCGGCGAGGTCCACCCCGACGTACTCGAAGGTGCTGAAGAGGTAGTACTTACCATCGGGCAGGCGGCGCAGGTAGAGGGTGTAGTTGCGCAGGTTGCAGGCCGCGATCTGGCGCAGGACTTCCGGCCAGACGGCGGTGTGCAGGCGTTTGTACTCGGCGATCTTGTCGGCCTTGAGCCCGAGTACCATACCGTAGCGTTTCACGTCAGATCTCCTCGGTGTACTCGCCCAGTTCCAGGGGGTAGCGCCCGACCTCGCGCACCAGCTTGACGATGGCGTCGTAGGTCTGACCGGAGACGGCGCTGGAGACCGAGTGATCAGACTGGAAGATGTAGCCGCCGCCACGCGCCGCGTTGAGCTTGCGCAGCACCTCCCGACGGATGCGGGCCGGGTCACCGGTCTCCCAGACCTGCATATCGCTGTTACCGCAGAGGCCCAGGCGCTGGCCGTAGCGACGGCGCAAGTCCACCGCATCCATGCCGGCCTTGACCTCGAGCGGGTTAAGCGCATCGACGCCGATCTCGATGAAGTCGTCGAGCAGGGCATGAATCTTGCCGCAGCCATGGTAGATCACCGGCAGGCCCTGCTCATGGGCTGCCGCGGTGATGCGTGCCACCCAGGGCTTGTAGTACTCGCGCCAGTAGGCCGGCGAGGTGAAGGTGCCCGCCTGGTAGGCCACGTCGCCCCAGATCACGAAGCCGTCCAGCAGGCCGCGCCCGGCGGCCATCTCGGCCTTGGCACACTCGAGATAGAACTCGCCCAGGCGGTTCGCCACCTGCCCCATCTGCTCCGGATAGAGGCCGGTCCACAACATGGCATTGGCTTGCCCGACCAGTCGGGTCAGGCACTCGGAGACCTCGATGATGCTGCCGAACACGGGGAAGTCGGGGTGCAGCGAGCGCACCGTGTCGATCCACGCCGGCGAGTTCCGTTGAAAGCCGTCGCCGACCCCGAGGATCTGGCTGTCGCCCGCGCTATGGAACCGGCGCCGGTCGCCGGGATCATCGAAAACGGCCCGCTCGAGCTGCTCGAACTCGGCGATTTCCCAGGCCACCATCTCCGGCATCGGCAGCGCAAAGACCTTGTGCATGATGGCGCCAAAACCGGTCTTGACCACGACCTCATCCTGGCTCTCGCGCAGGGTCTCGAAAGGCCGGATCCAGGGATCGAGATTCGGCACGGTCGCGATCCAGTCCAGATCGTAGTGGTAGTAGGGATTAGCGTCCGGCGGCAGGCCCAGGTCCGCCGCCCAACGCCGGGTGAAACCACCCCAGAAGAAGTCGCTGATGGGGACGCGGTCCGGTTCTTCGTGGCGCAAGGTCTGGCGCATCCGCTCCAGCTTACGCCGCGTGTTGGCGTTGCGGCGGCTCTGGCCTTGACTCTTGCCCGTGGTCTCAAACATACTCATGGGGGACCTCACCACTGCGCCGGCATATACTGGTCCACGTCGGCCGACGTGATCACGTGTTTGGGCAGGTAACGCACGGGCTCCAGTTCAGCGCCGTTGAACCAGTCTGCGGCGGCTTTGAGGGCGACGGCGCCATCGGCTTCAGCGGACTGGTAAGTGATGGCCTGGAGGCTGCCGGCCTTGACCGCATCCATGCCGATCTTGCTGTTGCCCGCGGCGATGACCACGATGTCGCTGCGACCGGCCTTCCGGCAGGCCTCGATGATGCCGATAGCCTGGGCCGAATCATCGGCGGCGCAGATGCCCTTCAGCTCCGCGCCAAAGCGCGTGATCCAGTCGGCGACGACCTGCTGGGTCTTGGCGGCTTCGAAGCCGGGCGCCTGCAGGTCGAGGACCTTGATCCCAGGGGCGTAGCCCGTGAGTTCGGAGATGGGGGCGAAGGTGCGAGCGAAGAAGGGGGAGCCGCCGGGCGCGTGGCGCACGTAGCAGACTCCGCCCTGTTTGCCGAGCTTGTCGGCCCAGGCACGTGCCAGCATCCGGAACTGGCCCCAGTCATCGGGGCCGGTCCAGCCGATGGCGAACTTCATGGCCTCGTTGTCGGGGTGCATGTTACTGAGGATGATCGGCACGCCAGCCTGATTGACCTTGCGCACCTGCTGCACGGCCACCTTGGCGTCGAGCGGAATCAGGATGATCAGGTCCGGCCGATCGTTGATCGCTTCGTCCAGCATCTGGTTCTGGACGTCCACCTTCCAGTTCGGCGACAGCACCCGTAGCTCCAGGCGGTAGGCCTCGGCGACCTTGCGCATGCCGGCACTGTAGGCCGTCAGGTAAGGGTGATCGCCGTTGATGATGGTGATGACGTGCTTGCCGATGGCGCCATCCTTCGGTGACGGCGGAATGTTCTCCTTGGCGGCGCTCCAGCCGGCGTACTCCATGTCGTACCAGTGCAGCGGATCGGTCTCGGGCAGGGCCGCCGGATCGGCGGGGCGCGGCGGCGGCGTCTTCTTCTCCAACGCCAGCAGCAAAGGCTGCCCGTCGGCCGACTTCAGGCCGGACAGGTCGACAGCCAGAGACTGCTGCAGGGTGGAGACGGCGCCCGCGGTCGGCGCCGCCGCTGACGCTGACGCCGGCGCCACCGGTGCGGCCGACTTCGGCCCGCACCCTCCCGCCAGCACCAGCACGAGGGCGCCCGCGACCCGAGACAGCGCGAATCGTTTCATCCTGCTTGTCCTCCGTCAGGTGTACCGCGGCCTAGCTCCAACTCCGCCATCAGGTCGGCCCGGCGCCCGCGCCGTTGCTCGTGCCGGTGTCGGCTCCAGGCCTCGTGCAACACCACCACCGCCAGCACCAGCCCGGCCACAAAGATGCGGAGTTCGCTGCCGAAGCCGAGCCGGTTAAACCCGTTAAACATAACGGCAAACGTCAACACCGCGAGGGCGCTGCGCACCGCACTGCCACGGCCGCCAGACATGGCCGTGCCGCCGATAATCGTCGCGCTGATCACATCCATCAGCGCGCTCACGCCCAAGTCGGTGGTGGCCGAACTGATGCCCATGGCAAACAGCGCCCCACCCAGCGCCGCGGTGAAACCGGAAAGCACAAAGGCCGCGGTGACGTAGGTGTGCGGGTTCAACCCCGCCAGCCAGGCTGTCTCCTTGCTGCCGCCGACCAGGTAGAGGTTACGCCCCGGCCGCGTGCAGGACAGAAACCACTGAATCACCGCCACCAACCCCACCGTCACCAGCACCCGCGGCGGCAGCATCGGCAGCCACGGCGTCTCCAGAAAATCGGCCAGGGCGAAGTCGCCAGCCCCCGTGACGCTGACCGAAGAGCCGTGGCTATACATGTAGATGACGCCCTGCGCCACGGTCATGGTCCCCAGCGTGGCGATGAACGAGTGGATGCGCGCCTTGGTGACCAGGACGCCATTGAGCCAGCCGACCAGCATGCCGGAGCCCAGAGCGACCAGGAAGCTACCGCCCCAGCCCAGCGTCGGCCGCAAGCCGATCACCAGCATCGCTCCCAGCGTCAGCGTCGAGCTCACCGACAAGTCCAACTCACCGCAGATCATCACCACGGTGAAGCCGGCGGCCACCAGCGCGTTCAGGCTCATCGACTTGGCGATGATGGTTAGGTTGTAGAGGTTCAGAAACTTCGGCGCCCACAGCGACATGACCAGCAACGTGGCGCAGAACAGCAGGTAGATGCGCTGTTCACCCACCCACTGTAACACGCCTTGAAGACGTGGCTTAGACATCGTCACGCCCCAGTCTCCGCAGCAGCGCGGCACTGATCCCGACCGCGGCAATGAAAACGATCCCCTTGATGATCCGCTGTGAGAAGGTATCGATCCCCAGCAGGGTCATCAGATTGCTCATCAGACCGATGACCAGCACCCCACCCAGAGCCCCGACGATGTCGCCCCGCCCGCCGGAAAGGGTCATGCCGCCCAGGACGATGGCGGTGACCGCATCGAAATCGTAACCCTCGCCATTGTAGTACGCCCCGACTTTGGCGAGGGAGGTGATGAAGAGGCCCGCCACCGCAGCCGCCAGCGCCGAGAGCACAAAGGCGATCCCGACCGTGCGCGCGGTGCGCACGCCGCTGAGCCGGGCGGCCTCGAGGTTCGCCCCCACCAGCTTGAGCTGCTGACCGAAGACCGTGCGCCGCAGCACAAACTGCGCCCCGACGGCCAGCGCCGCCAGCACCAGCAACGGCAACGTGATCTGGCCCAGTACCTCGCCCCGGTAGAGCTGGATGAACAGGTGCCCGGCACCCGTCTCGCCGCTCTTCACCTCGGGGTAAATCTGCCGGTTGAGCCAAAGCCAGCGCATCAGGCCCTTGGTCACATACGACATGGCCAGCGTCCAGATGATCGGATTGGCCCGCCAGCGGCCGATCACCACGGCATTGATCAGTCCGGTGGCCAGTCCCACACCCAGTCCAGCCACCAGAGCAACGCCGAACCCGCAGCGCAGCAACTCGACCGCGACCACCCCGGCAAAGGCCATGGTGGTGGGCACCGAGAGGTCGGCGTAGTGGCCAGAGTACGTGACGAAGGCCACGCCCGTCACCACGATCCCGAGCAGCGTCACGCTGTCCACCACGTTCAGCAGATTGGTGGCCGTCAGAAAGCGCGGGCTGACCAGAGCCCCCGTCACTCCCAGCGCCAGGACCACGACGTAGACGCCAAGCCGACTGGCGACCCAGGCGCCGCGGCTGAACAGACGCTGCCGGCCATCAGCCATGCGCACCTCCGCCGCCGGCCACCAGCAACAACGTTTCCTCGCTGAACTCGGGCCGCGCCAGCTCACGCGCCACCCGGCCCCGGCGCAGCACCAGGATACGAGCGGACAGCCCCAGCAGTTCGGGCAGGTCGGAGGAGATCAGGATGATGGCTGTCCCCGTCGCGGCCAGGCGCTCGATGGCTTCGTGAATCACCACCTTGGCGCCAATGTCCACACCGCGCGTTGGTTCGTCCAGAATGAGCACCCGCGGACCTACCGCCAGCCACTTGGCCAGCAACACCTTCTGCTGATTACCGCCGGAGAGACTCCAGGCCAGCGCCGAGCCCTCCGCCGGATGCACCTGCAACGCGGCCGTGAGCGTTTGCACCGTGGCCGCGCCAGCGCTCGCTCGAAACAGGCCGTAACGGGACAGACGCGGCAGGATGGCGGCCACAATGTTCTCCGCCGTGGTCAGCCGCAACGCCAAGCCCTGCCGTTTCCGGTCTTCGGTGAGATACGCCACGCCGCTGCGAATGGCCTCGGCCAGGTCCCGCGGCCGGAAGGGTCGCCCGTCCAGTTCAAGACTGCCCTCGTCGAGCCGGTCCAGGCCCACGACGGCCCGCGCCAACTCCGTGCGGCCGGCGCCGGACAGCCCGCCAATGCCAAGCACCTCGCCCGCCCGGACCGCGAAGGAGATATCATGGAAAAAGCCCTGCCGGCTCAGCCGCGAGCCCCGCAGGCGCACCGCCCCGTCAGCGCGCTGCGCGGCCGGGTGGCGGAGCACGGCCGCAGCGCGACCGACCATCAACTCAATCAGCCTCTCGGGGGTCACCTCGCCGATGGCGCAGGTGGCGATGCGCCGACCGTCGCGCAACACCGTCACCCGGTCGGCAATCTGGAAGATCTCCGGCAGATGGTGCGAGATGTAAACCAGCGCCAGGCCCTCGCGCCGCAGCCGACGAATGATGCCGAACAACCTCTCGACCTCCTCGCGCGAAAGGGCCGAGGTGGGTTCGTCCAGCACCAGGATGCAGGGGCGCCCATGCAGCACCTTGGCAATCTCGACCAACTGGGCTTCGTGCTGACTGAGATCCTCCACCAACCGAGCGGGGTCGACCGTCAACCCGACCCGCTCCAGAGCCGCCTGCGCCAGGGCCCTCAACCGCCGCCGATCCAGCCCCACCCCCGCCCGCACCGGCAGACGCCCGGCCAGAATGTTCTCCGCTACGCTCACCGGACCCGCCAGGCTCAGCTCCTGGTAGATCATCCCAATGCCGTACTGCCGCGCCACGGCCGGCGAACTCAGGCGCACCGGCAGCCCATTGATGCGCACCTCGCCCTCGTAATCAGGCAGCGCGCCCGCGATGATCTTCATCAAGGTCGACTTGCCCGCGCCATTCTCACCCACCAGCGCATGCACCTCGCCAGCCTGGACGCTGAAGTCCACCCCGTCGACGGCCAGCGTCCCCGTGAAAGCCTTGCGCACCCCGCGCATCTCCAGAGCCAGGCCGAGGCTGGTTGTGCTGCTCTCGTCATTCACTGCGATGGACCCATTCTGCTGAGCGGATAGCGCTGGCGGCACCCGCCGTCACCGCCCGCCGAACAACCATAGCCATACCCATCCGCCGCGCCAGGCGTAAGCCCACACCGCCGTCTGGGGGAGATGCGGTGGGCCGCCACCGCCGTCTGGTGGAGATGCGCTGGGCCGCCACCGCCGTCTGGTGGAGATGCGCTGGGCCGCCACCGCCGTCTGGTGGAGATACGGTGGGCCGCCACCGCCGTCTGGTGGAGATACGGTGGGCCGCCACCGCCGTCTGGTGGAGATACGGTGGGCCGCCACCGCCGCGCCTGAGGCCAGGCGCATCTCCACCGTCGGCTGGCGGCCGACGGGCAGGCAATGGACCTGCGACCTACCGCGGCGGTCGGACCTGTCGGACCTGTCGGACCTGTCGGACCTGTCGGACCTGTCGGACGGCCCTCCCGCGAGGCCGACCGGCGCGGGCGCCGGTGGCGTGTCCGGGCGGCTTGCCGCGGCGCCGGCGCTCTCATGCGTCCCATGCGTCCCATTCTTCCCAGCCGCCCCAGCCGCCCCAGCCGCTCCAGCAGCGACCGACCGCGGGGGGGGACGGCTGAGCGTTCGGCCGACTCTTGCCCTCCAAACCCCGGGGTACAATAATCCCGCCGCCGACCTTGCGTCCCCCCGCGCGAGCGAGTACTTTTTGCCCTTTGACAAAACTCGCACACCGAGCCTCGGGAGGGTCCCGCGCGCCAGGGTCGCTGTGTGCCCTACTCCTTCTGACGCTCTCCGGCGGTGGTGGTGCCTGTCGGCCTGGATGTCGCGCCGAAAGCCGCGCTCGCGCTCTTACATTATGAGTTCTCCGAAGATCACGTTTCGCCTGCGGCTGGAACTCTTCCTGGGCGCGCTTCGCCGCTTGCGCTTAACCGTCTTCCGCCCCGGCCACGTGCGGGCCCGCCGGGCCCAGCGCCAGGGCGAGTGTCGACGTTGCGGCGCCTGCTGCCAGTTGGCCTGGAAGTGCCCCCGTTTCCACGACCCCGATGGCCTTCCCTCGTGCCGGATGTACGGCCGCTTCCGCCCCCCAAACTGCGGCAACTTCCCCATCGATCAACGGGATATCGCCGACCGTAACCTCATCTGCCCGAACGAGCCCTGTGGCTTCTCCTGGACAGACGCCGAGAAGAAGCACGAAAAGCCGCCCCGGTAAGCGCGCCGGACTCCCCAGCATGCTGAGCTCCACCAGGGCGCCGTGATGGCCCGGGATGATCTTCTATGAACCCTTGCCTCTCTGTCCCGCTAGTTCTCGCTGCCCTGGGCTACGCGTTGGCCGCAAACGCGCTGACCGGGGCGCCGGAGGCCACTCTCGACCGCGCCGGGGGGATGCGGCTCGACTACGGCGGAGTCCGGGTCATCACCAGTGATTCGCTGCTGCTGATGGACGCGAACTGGAAGACCCTTGACACGCCGATGCGCGAGAAACCGCGTCTCGAAACCAGCGACGGCAAGTTCACGGCTAGCTTCGAGAGCCCGCTTACCACGCTCACCAAAACGGTTCGCAACCTGCCCGATCAGACCGAGATAACCTGGCGCTTTACCATCAAGCCGGAAAGCCGCGGCGCGTACGTCGAACTATGCCTCAACCTTCCCGCGGAGCTGCTCGCCGATTGGCCGCCGTCGGCCGCCAGCCATGACCTCCAGAAGAGCGACCGGGAACTGAAACTGGCGACCGCCTTCGGCCAGTTTGACCTCGAGGTCGGAGGCTCGACCCATCCGTGGAGTCTCGATGACTTGCGCAAGATGGCATGGTCCGGCACCTTCCGCCTCCGCTTTGCGCCGGCCTACGACCCCGCCACAGGCTGCTCTGCCACCGCCATCCTGCGCCTCAAGGCGACCCCGTCCGAATCCTCGGCCTACCTCAGTCTGCCGGTGGCGAGCGTCGGCAACCGCAGCCTGACCGATGAGCAGCCCGCGGACGGCCTGGGCGGCTGGACTGACCAGGGCGAGAACGACCTGCATAGCTTCACACCAGGCCGCCAGGCCTTCCTCGGAATGCCCTTCACCGTGGGACCCGCGGTGGCCGTGCTGCGCGGCAAGGAACGCCCGGCGTTCCCCGTGCAGACGCAGCCCCTGGCGGTGAATGCCCGGCTGGCACGTCTCGCCTTCCTGCACACCTGCGCCTGGAGCGCGGACTTCCGCCAGCCCATCGCCGAGTACGTGGTGACCTATGACGACGCCGAGGTCGTGCGGATTCCGCTGCGCTACGGCGTGGAGGTCAACGACTGGTGGGGAGCGCGCGAACCCCTCACCGCGCGGCTGGCCTGGTCGGGCCACAACGGCACGGCTCAGGTGGGGCTCTTTCTCATGACCTGGCAGAACCCGCGCCCCGAGACGCCAATCAAGAGCCTGCAGTGTGTCTCGCTCGACACCGTGGCAGTGCCCGTCTGGCTGGCCGCCACCGGCATCGCGACCGGGGCGCTGTCGCCCGCCCAACTGGCCCTCCTGGACCGCGTCTTCGCCGACCGCGAGACCGGCGCCGTGGACCCGACGGGCTGGTTCCCTTGCCCCCTCGCCTGGCGCGATGGCATTACGCCTGGATCTGCCCTCGACCTGGGCTTTCTGAACCATGTCCCGGCAGGCATTCACGGCTTCCTGAAGATCAACGCTGGCCACTTCGCCTGGCCGGACGCGGCCGTGACCGAACCGGTGCGCTTCTGGGGCACCAATGCCGCCCTCCACGGGCCCTTCCCGGAGAAGGAGGATGCCCCCGGCATCGCCCGCTGCCTGGCGCGACAGGGCGTAAACCTCTGCCGCCTGCACCTTTACGCGGTCTATGACCAGACCCTGATTGCCAAGGATGGCAGCCTCGACCCCGTCGCGCTCGACAAGTGGCACTTCTTCATCGCGCAACTGAAGGCCAACGGCATCTACATCTACATGGACCTGAACGACGGCATGCTCTTTGACCGTCTCCTGGGGCGCGCCGTGGAGGCACCGGGCAAGGACCTGAAGCTGGCGGCACTGTTCAACCGGGAGCTGATTGAGGCCACCCAGCGCTTCGCCCGCATGGTGTTCGGCGCCGTCAACCCCTACACCGGCTTGCGGCTGGTGGATGATCCGGCCATCTGCCTCTACGAGATCACCAACGAGAACTCGCTGACCATGGGCTGGGGCAGCTTCAAGTCCAGGCTGCCGGAGGTCTACTACGCGGAACTGGCCGGCCTCTGGCGGCAATGGCTCGCCAAGCAGAACCTGCCCGACCGACCGCTGCCGGAGACTCCCGGCGAGGGCGACGCCGACTCGCGCCGCTTCAGCGCCGAGCAGCAACGGGCCTATCTCGAGGAAATGAAAGCCTGCCTCAAGGACTCCGGCGTCAAAGCCCCCATCTGCGGCACCAACATCACCTTCACGACCGGCGATCTGTGGGCCAGCGAGAACCTGGATTTCACCAGCGACCATGCCTACTGGGACCACCCGAATGTGAGCGCTCGGCCCATGACCTACAGCAACGGTAGCGCCGTCCGTTCACCGGCCTGGTCCCTGCCTATGATTCCCAGCTTCGCCCGCGCCAAAGTGGTCGGGAAACCCGTGGTTGCCGGCGAATGGAACTTCTGCTTCCCCAATGACTACCGCTGCGAAGGAATACCCTTCATGGCCGCCTACTCCGCGTTCCAAGACTGGGACGCGCTGCTCTTCTATTGCGCCACCGGATCCTTCGACGGCGGCCGCTGGAGCCGCTTCCGCGAGAACCCGGCGATCCTGGTGCATTCCCAGCAGACCGACCCCGCCACCTGGGGGCTATCCCAGGTCGGCGCGCTGCTGTTCAGACGTGGCGACGTCCGCCCCGCCCCGGCCGCCGTCGAACTGGCCTACACTCCCGACCAGGTGTGGCAAAATGACACGGTCCTGGGCAAGTTACCGTTCCTCCCGGCCCTGACCCGGGTGGAGACCCGACTGGTCGCCCAACGCCCTGCCTCACCCCTGGATGGCGTGCTGGACCGTGCGACCATGGCCGACCGCTACGCCGGAACGCTGGCCGTCCTGGGTGCGACCGCCTCCGACGAACGCTGCATCCGCAGCTCCACGGGCGAGGTGAGCCGTTACGCGGCGGCAGGGCTGTTTCTGGTCAACACCCCCCGCAGCCAGGT
Organism: uncultured Victivallales bacterium; assembly: GCA_903933565.1. GTDB lineage: Bacteria > Verrucomicrobiota > Lentisphaeria > Oligosphaerales > JAFGRS01 > CAILUI01. The sequence goes on from CAIZKT010000989.1 coordinate 13,895, forward strand.
TGCCGTGGGGAATCTGCCTGCCCTGGCCGATCTGGGTGAGGGGTTGGCAGACCTGCATCTGAGCGTCCAGACGCGCTTTGCCACCATCGCCGCGTGCAGCCTGGACGGCCGCCCATTGCGGGAATCGGCCAGAATTCTCCTGGTCGCCGTGGGCAACGCTCGGAACGCCTCCACCAAGGCCACGCGGGGACTGCTGGTCGAGATGGGCAAGGCGCCCGTACTGGCCGAGCCCGTCGTCGCTACCGTCACCTTGTTCCGCGCTTCGCCCACGGCACTGCGGGTCGCCGCCCTCGATCCCTTGACCGGGGAGCGCCGACAGGAGGTCCCGTCTCGGCCGAGTGCAGACGGCGCCGGCCTCACCTTCTCCATCGGCGGCGACTATCGCACCCTCTACTACGAGCTGAGCGTCGCGCCCTGACGCGGCAACCCGCGGGTTCGCGCTTGTATGAGGCTTGCCGCAACCTCCTATGACACCAGGCGCTTCCCATTCCGGTATGTCCGGCCCCAGCCGGGGGCTCGGCTGATCCCTGATCCCTGATCCCTGAACCCTGAACCCTGATCCCTGAACCCTGAACCCTGACCTGCCCCGCTTCTCGCCTGGGCGCAGGTCAGTTCCGTAGGGGTTCGCTTGTGCGAGAACCGCAGAGGGTTGAGGGCC
>CAIZKT010000990.1:0-7186 GCA_903933565.1 uncultured Victivallales bacterium
CCCGGAGCGCTGGGAGCCCATGCTGGCCGAGAGCTGGCAGATCAGCCCCGACAAGCTCACCTACACCATCCACCTCCGGCGCGGCGTCTACTGGCACGATGTCACCGACCCGACCACGGGCAAGGCGTTCACGCAGGTCCCGGTCACCGCCCAGGACTTCGCCTTCTACATCGACATCATCCGCAACCCGGGCATCCACTGCGAGCCGGTGCGCAACTACTTCAGCGACCTGGACCGCATCGAGATCATTGACGACTACACCTTCAAGGTCGTCTGGCGTGAGCCCTACTTCCTCAGCGAGAGCATGACTCTCGGCCTCTCCCCGCTGCCGCGGCACTTCTACGCTTTCAGCCCTGACAAAGCGGACGAGTTCAATGAGAACGACGCCCGGAACCGCATGATCGTGGGCTGCGGCCCCTGGGTCTTCGACCACTGGGAGAAGGGCGCCGAGGTCGTCTTCACCCGCAACGAGAACTACTACGGCCTGAAACCCCACCTGAAGGTCATGCGGTTCAAGATGATCAAGGAGCCCAACGCGGCGCTGCAAGCGCTGCGCAAGGGCGAGGTGGACCGTACCGGGCTGACCACGGACCAGTGGACCGACCAGACCGGGGACAGCCGCTTCGCCGACGTCTTCCGCAAGATGGAGGAAACCCGCCGCGTCTACTTCTACATCGGCTGGAATCTGCGCACCGAGCCGTTCGCCGACCGGCGGGTGCGCCAGGCCATGACGCATCTGGTGGACCGCGAACGCATCCTCAAGGACGTCTACCGCGGCCTGGGCCGCATCATCAGCGGCCCCTTCTTCATCGACAGCCCGTGCTACGACCAGACCATCGCACCCTGGCCCTTCGACCCGGCGCGCGCCAAGCAGCTCCTGGCCGAGGCGGGCTGGTCCGATACCAACGGCGACAACATCCTGGACAAGAATGGTAAGCGCTTCGAGTTCACCTTCCTGCTGATCAGCAACCATCCCTACTACAGCCGCATCGCGCCGATGCTGAAGGAGGACATGGCGAAGGTGGGCGTGATCATGAACATCGTCGAGATGGAGTGGAATGTGTACACCGAGCGGCTGAACGAGTGGAACTTTGACGCCTGCGGCCTGGGCTGGAGCCTGTCGTACGAGCAGGATCCCTTCCAACTCTGGCACTCCTCCGAGGCGCGTAAGAAGAAGAGTTCGAACTACTGCGGCTTCGAGAACGCCGAGGCGGATAAGCTCATCGAGACCGCCCGGCGGGAGTTCGACCCGGATCGGCGGAACGCGCTCTATCGGCGCTTTCACGCCATCCTCCACGAGGAACAGCCCTATACCTTCCTGGTCTGTCCCTACAGCCTCACCGCCATCCACAAGCGCTATCGTAACGTCAACGTCTACCCGCTGGGGACTGATGTAAACAGCTTCTGGGTCCCCCTGGCCGAGCAGCAGATGGCCGAGTGAAGCAGGGCTAGGGTCGAGGGCAGGCGCGGTGCGCGACTACATCATCAAACGGCTCTGCTTCATGCTGGTCACCCTGCTGGCGATCACGGTGGCGTCCTACACCATGATGCGTCTGGCCCCCGGCGACCCGGTGCGCTCGCAGCTCGTCGGCGGCGGCGCCGACCAGGGCGTGCGCTCTCAGGACAAGGACCGCAGCCGTATCGAGGAGATGCTGCGCCAGAAGTACTACCTCGATAAGCCCATCATGGTCGGCTACGCCTACTGGCTCAAGGGCGTGATCCTGCACGGCGACTTTGGCACCTCCATCGTCTATGACCGCGGCGCCCCCGTGACCCGCATCATCCTCGAGCGTATCCCGATCACGCTGCGGCTGAACCTGTTATCGTTGCTGCTGGTGTATGTGCTGGCGGTGCCCATCGGCATCTACGCTGCCATTCGGCGGAATCACTGGAGCGAGCGTCTGCTCGGCCTCGGGCTGTTTCTGCTCTACTCCATGCCGTCGTTTTGGGTGGGGCTCCTGCTGTTGCTGTTCTTTTCGAGCGACCTGTTCTTCAACCTTTTTCCAGTGACCGGGCTCGAGCCCCCGGTGGCGGCGACCTGGGGCCAGTCCTATTGGGGCATTCTGGGGCTGCGGGCGCGCCACTACGTTCTGCCGGTGATCTGCCTGAGCTACGGCGGCTTCGCCGGGCTCTCGCGCTTTGCTCGAGTGGGGCTGCTCGAGGTCATTGGCCAGGACTACATCCGCACCGCCCGGGCCAAGGGCGTCGGCGAGGCCCGGGTCATCCTGGTCCACGCCCTGCGCAATGGCATGATGCCGCTGATCACACTGTTTGCCGATCTGCTGCCGGGGCTGGTGGCGGGCAGCGTCATCGTCGAGTATATCTTCAGCATCGAGGGGATGGGCTCGCTGGCCGTGCAGGCGCTCGGTTGCCGCGACTACCCCCTGATGATGGCCATCTTCACCATGGGCTCGTTTCTGACCCTTGTGGGCATCCTGCTAGCGGACCTTTGCTATGCCTTTATCGACCCCAGAATCCACTATGAATGACCACCAGCCAGCGCCGGGCCGCAGCCAAGGGGCCCTGGTGTGGGATCAGTTCTGCCAGAACCGCCTGGCCGTCACCGGCCTGGTGCTGGTGGTGCTGCTGTTCTTGGCCGCCACGGCGGCGCCGCTGATTGCCAACGACAAGCCGCTGCTTCTGCTGGACGGCGGGAGCTGGAGTTCGCCGGCCCTGCGCAACCTGTTCCGCCCCCCCACGGGGCAGGAACTGGTCCTCGACCGGCTCTATGATTTCGCCTTGTGCTGGGGCCTGACGGCGCTGGCCCTCGGGGGGCCGCTGGTCGGCCTGCTGCGCGGGCTGCGGCTATCACCTGCGGCGCGGCGCCGCGGGCTGCGTTGCGGTGGGGCGCTGCTGGCGCTGGCCTGGCTGGTGCCCTTCGTCTCCTACGTTTCGCCCCTCGACAAGGCCGACTGGCGCGGACAGGTCCGGGACTTGCGCCAGGCGGGCCGTGGCTGGGCGCTGTTTGCCCCGGTGCCCTACGATCCGATCGAGCAGATCGCCGCGGCCGGACCCCTGAGCGCGCCGACCCGCGAGCACCTCATGGGCACCGACAGCGTCAGCCGCGACGTCCTCGCACGAATGGTCTACGGCGCCCGTGTCTCCCTCTCCGTCGGCTTTGTCGGCGTGGCCATCTACGTCGTCATCGGGGTCGTCCTCGGCGCCATCGCGGGCTACTACGGGCGCTGGATCGACTTCGTGCTCAGCCGCTTCATCGAGATCGTCATGTGCTTCCCGACCTTCCTGCTGATCCTGACCATCGTCGCCTTCCTCGAACAGCGCTCGATTCTGAACCTGATGGTGGTGATTGGCCTGACGAGCTGGACGGGGGTGGCCCGGCTGATGCGCGGCGAGGTGCTGCGGCAGCGCGAGATGGACTACGTCAGTGCGGCCCGGGCCCTGGGCCTGAGCGATGCCCGCATCATCTTCCGCCATGTGCTGCCCAACGCGCTGGCGCCGGTGCTGGTCTCGGCCACCTTCGGCGTGGCTGGGGCCATCCTGATCGAGTCCGGTCTGTCCTTTCTGGGACTCGGCGTCCAAATGCCCACGCCCTCGTGGGGACAGCTCCTCAACGAGGCGCGCGACGGCGTCGCGACGTACTGGTGGCTGACCCTCTGGCCCGGGGTGCTGATCTTCTTCTCCGTCACCATCTATAACCTCGTGGGCGAGGGCCTCCGCGACGCTCTGGACCCGCGGCTGCGCACCTGACCCGGAAGAGGCCCCGCATGGCGATCCGCCTGCAACAACACCTGGCCATCGCCAAAACCCGTCTGGAGCCGACGGGTCCTGTGGACGGCTGGTCTTGCGCCGTCTCGGGGGTCCTGCAAACGGCGGATACCGCGAACCTGCCCGGAACGGGCTTGGCATCGCGGGCTCCAGGCCTGCCGCCCATCCTGGACCCGACGGATACCGCGAACCTGCCCGGAACGGGCTTGGCATCGCGGGCTCCAGGCCTGCCGCCAGTCCTGGAACCGCTGCTGCAAGTCCGCGACCTGCGCACCGCCTTTCATACCCGCCGCGGCACGGCCTTGGCCGTCGACGGGGTCAGCTTTGACGTCCGTCGTGGCGAAACCCTCTGCCTGGTCGGCGAGAGCGGCTGCGGCAAGAGCGTCACCGCTCTCTCCATCCTCCGCCTGGTCAGCCCACCCGGCCGCATCGACGGGGGCAGCATCCGCTTCGAGGGACGCGACTTGCTGAGCCTGTCCGAGCGCGCCATGCGCCACGTCCGCGGCGCCCGCGTCAGTATGGTATTTCAGGAGCCCATGACCTCGATGAACCCGGTGTTCACCATCGGGCAGCAAATCATCGAGGCCATCGAACTGCACCAGGACGTCCGCGACGATGAGGCCCGGACCCGCGCCGTCGAGATGCTGCGTCGGGTCGGTATCCCGGATCCCGAGGTCCGCCTGGACCACTACCCGCACCAGCTTTCGGGAGGCATGAAGCAGCGCGCCATGATTGCCATGGCCCTGGTCTGCCAGCCCGCGTTGCTGTTGGCAGACGAGCCCACCACCGCTCTCGATGTCACCATCCAGGCTCAGATTCTCGACCTCATCCGCGCCCTGCAAGCATCCCTCGGCATGGCGGTGATCCTGATTACCCACGACCTGGGCGTGGTCGCGGAGATGGCCGACCAGGTCGCGGTCATGTACGCCGGACGCCTCGTCGAGCAGGCGCCAGTGCTCGACCTCTTCAGTCGGCCGCTGCACCCCTACACCATCGCCCTCTTCCAGTCGCTCCCCGCCGCCCATGCCGAGGGCGAACGCCTGAAGGTCATCCGCGGCCAGGTCCCCAGCGCCTTCGCCTACCCGACCGGCTGTCGGTTCTGCGAGCGCTGCGACCGCGCCAGCGAGCGCTGTCAGCGCGAGTACCCGCCGTTTGCGGAGAAGGCCCCAGGCCGCTGGGCCGCCTGCTGGCAAGTACCGAGTCAGACAGGAGCGGACCCCGCATGACCGAGGGTGCCAACAGGGTAAGCGCAGGATCGATCGCGGCGGCATCCACGCCACCGCTGCTGGAGGTGCAGCACCTGACCAAGCGCTTCCCGGTGCGCCGGGGGCTGCTGGGCCGGGCCGCGGCCTGGGTCCACGCGGTGGACGACGTCAGCTTCACGGTGCCACGCCGAAGTACCCTCGCCCTGGTCGGCGAGAGCGGTTGCGGCAAGACCACCACCGGCCGCGCCATCCTCCGCTTGGTCGAGCCCGATGCGGGACGCATCCTCTTCAATGGCACCGACCTGCGCACGCTTACCCCGGCCGCAATGCGCTCTCTCCGCACCCGCCTGCAGATCATCTTCCAGGACCCCTACAGCTCGCTCAACCCACGGATGACCGTGGCCGAGATCATCGGCGAGGGCTTGCGGGTCCACCGCGGCCTGCGCGGCAGCGAATTGGCGGCGCGGGTTGAGGCGGTTGCGACCAGGGTCGGCCTGCAGCTGGATGCCCTGGCGCGCTACCCGCACGAGTTCAGCGGGGGCCAGCGCCAACGCATCGGCATTGCCCGGGCCATCGCTCTGGAACCGGAGTTCGTCGTCTGCGATGAGGCCGTCAGTGCCCTCGATGTGTCGATTCAGGCGCAGATCATCAATCTGCTGCAGGACTTGCAGGCGGAGATGGGCATGAGCTACCTGTTCATCGCCCACGACCTCTCCGTGGTGCGCCACCTCAGTTCAGAAGTGGCGGTGATGTACGTGGGCAAGATCGTGGAGCAGGCGCCGACCCGTGAACTCTTCGCCCAGCCGCTGCATCCCTACACCCAGGCGCTGCTCTCCGCGGTGCCGGTTCCCGATCCGCGTCGGCGCTCGCAGCGCACCCGGCTCGATGGCGATGTCCCCAGCCCCATCGATCCGCCCAGCTACTGCCGCTTCTACGACCGCGGTTGCCCGCTGCGCAGGCCCGTCTGCCGCGAGTCCGCTCCGCCCCTGCTAGCGCACGGCACCCCGGAACACCTCTGCGCCTGTTTCGCGGTCAGAGCTTCTTGACCTCGTAAGCGTGCTTGCGCTTGGCCACCACGCTGATGTCAAAGTGTACCAGCTCGGTCGGCTTCCCGGATTCGCTGCCGAGAGCCTCCAACTGGTCGAGCACCGCCAGCCCTTTCACTACCTTGCCGAACACGGCATGCTTGCCGTCCAGATGCGCGGCGGCGCCGAAGCACAGAAAGAACTGGCTGCCGTTGGTGTCCTTACCGCTGTTGGCCATCGACAGCAGGCCGCGCTCCGTATGCTTGAGTTCGGGAACGATCTCATCGGCGAACTTGTACCCCGGATCGCCAGTGCCGGGCACGCCCCCGCCGCCGTCCTTGCTGAAGGGGCAGCCGCCCTGTGCCATAAACTTCGGAATGATGCGGTGGAAGGTCATGCCCTTGTAGAAGCCACTCTCCGCCAAGGTGATCATATTGGCTACCGTATTCGGCACCTGGTCCTCGTAGAGCGCCACCAGCAGGTCGCCCCTCTCGGTCGTCATCTTCACCACCGGGGTGATCACCTCGCCGTTGAACTCCTGAACCTCGGTGGCGCCAAACTGAAACAGCTTCTCCCCGGCCGTCAGGGTGTAGACGCCGCCCTGAACGATGACGCTGCCTTCGTAGGTGCGCCCATCCGCGAGGATCAGTTTGTCGGCGCCCGAGACGCCCAGGGTGACGGCCGCGGTCAGCGCGGCGGCGAGGCGAAGCATGCTGGAATTCATCCGTTCTGCCTTTCTGCGTCGGCCGCGGCGGGAAGCCCCCACGGCGGCGTTCAGTGTGCGCCTTCCTTAAACCGGCTGGCATGACAAGACCGGAAACCATAGACTGGAGCAGAGGGTTTGCAAACGCGGCCGAGCGCCAGGGGCGCAGGTCAGTTCCTAGGGTTCAGGGTTCAGGGGTCAGGCCGGACCTACCGGAATGATGAGACTTGCCGACGCGGTTCCCATTCCGATCCGGCCGGGACGCGCCGGATCGCCTGGAGGGCGGCCCTGCGTGGCCGCCGCGGCGGCGGCATCGCGGGGGCGATTGTGCCCTGGGTTCCGAGGCCCAAAGGGCCGGCATCCCGCAGCCCAGGCCAGCGGCCTGGGTGGGATGGGGTAGGGTTGGTGCGGCCTGAAGTGTCGCGATAGCGGGAGCCACGTCATGCCACAATCCCGGTCCCCGGTTCTGGTGCGTCTGCCCTTCAGCACCAAAGATCGAATCCCCGGTCTGGGTCCGGATATCCAGG
>CAIZKT010000991.1:0-4951 GCA_903933565.1 uncultured Victivallales bacterium
CTGTCAACCACCGAGAGCACCGAGAGCACAGAGAGTAACACACTGGAGAAGAATAACTTATGTGTATATTATCCAGCCTCTACTGCCGCCCTCTGTGACCTCTGTGTCCTCTGTGGTGCAAGGGTCGAGTGTAGTAGAATCGAATGGCCCTAAAAAAGAGGTGAAACGGTGAGAATCGTGCCACCATTTGCCATGCCTTGTCTTGGTGTTCTTCGTGTTCTTCGTGTTCTTGGTGGTGAATAATCCAGGCTAGGAGCCCACCCGATGCGAGCCCGATTCTTCCTGGCGGTAATCATCCTGACCCTGGCTGGCGCCGGGCGCGCCCTGCCGGCGCTTGAGCTGTATGTCTCCCCGAACGGCAACGACGCCTGGTCAGGCACCCTCCCCACGCCGGGCAAGGAGGGCCAAGACGGACCCTTTGCAAGCCTCCTCCGCGCCCGCGACGAAGTGCGCTGACTCAAGGCCACCGGGAAGCTCGCCGAGGGCGCCACCGTCAACCTGCGGGCCGGCACCTACCGCCTCGGCGCTGCCCTCACCCTCGGTCCCGAAGACGCCGGAACGCCGCAGGCCCCGAGGGTCTGGCGAGCCTATGAGAATGAGAAGGTGATCCTCTCCGGCGCCCTGCCCGTGAGCGGGTTCAAACCCTGGAAGGGACAGATCGTGGTGGCGGAGTTGAAGGGCACCCCGCTGGAGAAGGTGGCCTTTCGCCAGGTGTTCTTCCGGGGCGAACGGCAAGTCATGGCCCGCTACCCCAACCTTGATCCCCAGGACCCGCACTTCGGCCAGTGGGCCTACGTCCTGGCCACTGATCCCGCCCCGGCGACCAACCGTTCGGTCTCGGACAACATCCCGCAGGCCAAGGACCACTTCACCGCCACCGGGGATGTCATCAAGCCCACCTGGGAGAAGATCACCCAGGCCGAAGTCGCCATTCATCCGGCCTACGGCTGGGCCTGGAACATCCTACCGCTGCAATCGGTGGACAAGGAGACCGACACCGTCTGGCTGGGCCGCCCGGCCAGCTATGGTCTGATGATTGGCGATCGCTACTTCGTGCAGAACCTACTGGCCGAGTTGGACGCGCCGGGCGAGTGGTACCTGGATCGCGACGAGGCCAAGCTCTACTTCTGGCCACCGGCGGACCTGACCACGGGCGAGGTGAGTGTGCCGCTTGCCGAATCGCTGGTGGTCGCCGAGGGCGCCGACGGGGTCACCGTGCGCGGGCTGACCCTCGAGAACTGCGGCGGCACCGCGGTGACCCTCAAGAACTGCGCCGGGAGCCTGGTCGCCGGCTGCACGATCCGCAACCCCGGCCTCTGGGGCGTGACGATCGTCGGCGGACGCAACACGGGGGCGGCGGGCAACGACATCTCTGCCACCGGCGCTGGCGGCGTCAGCATCAACTCCGGCGACCGCCAGACCCTGACCCGGGGCGACTGCTACGCCGACAACAACTACATCCACCACATTGCCGCCTTTCAGCGCACCTATAACACCGGGGTGAACCTCTCCGGGGTGGGCAATCGGGCCAGCCACAACCTGATCCACGACTGCTACCACCAGGCCATCCTGATCGGCGGCAATGACCAGGTGGCGGAGTACAACCTCATCCACCACACCAACCTGGGCTCGGAGGACACCGGCGGACTCTACATGTCCTCCCGGGACTTCACCCAGCGCGGCACCGTCATCCGCTACAACGTGTTTCACCATGTCGGGGGCTTCGGCAAGAACAACTCCTCGAGCCCGGTCCGCAACGGCCAGGTAGAGTTCCACTACCCCGGCTTCACCTGGGGAATCTACCTCGATGCGCCCGAGGTGGGCTGCACTGTCTTCGGCAATGTCTTGTACAGCGTCCCGGTCTGCGGTCTGTTCAACCACGAAGGCCGCGACAACCATTGGGAGAACAACATCATCATCGACGCGCCCGCCTTCCAGGCAAGCAGCGGCGGCTATCCCGATCTCGATGAGCAGTCGTACTCCACCCTCAAGACGCTGCGGGAGAAAGGCGGCTACGAGGCCTATCTGCGGCACTACCCGGAGCTGGCCACCTATACCGACGACAAGGCAACCCACCACACCTGCGCCCCCGGCACCTTTGCGCGCAATATCATCTACTACACCGCCGACGGCGGCAAGATGATGCGCGAGCGCAACCGGGCCAGTTGGGGCACCGGCCAACTCGTCTGGACTTTCAACGGCGGTAAGCCCGCCTTCGCCGGCTTCGAGTTCGACTACAACTGCCTGTACGCACCGCCGGAACTGGCGCTGAAGTTCAGCCTCACCCTGCGCCCGGACCCCGCGCGGTTGCTGAACTGGGACGAGTGGCGTCAGCAGGGCAAGGACGGGAATTCGCTACTCGCCGACCCCAAGTTCGTCGACCCGGCCAAGCACGACTACCGCCTGCAACCCGACTCGCCCGCGCTGAAGCTGGGCTTCCAGCCGATCCCCTTTGAGAAGATCGGGCCGTACCCCGACCCGCTGCGGGCCAGTTGGCCCATCGTCGAAGCGCCGGGGGCCGCGGCGCGGGGGGATTTCACCACCCAACGCTTCTTCAAACTCCCCGGACGCGACCCCGTGCCGGCGGTGGAGTTACAGCCGCGCCAGGGCTTGGGCAACGTCGCCGCCAAGCTCACGAGCGGGCAGCCGGTGACGGTGGCGGTCTTCGCCGGCGGCAATCACGCCCAGGGCCTGTGGACGACCGCGGTCGGCCAATGGCTGCAAACCCAGTACCCCGCCGCCAAGCTGACGATCCTCAACGCCTCGATTGACGGCGGCTTCCGCGGTTCGGGGCCGAGCGTCTTTCGTCTTGGCCACGAGGTTCTGAGCCAGCGGCCGGACCTGTTGGTGGTGGACTTCGCCGCCGACGACTTCGAGAGCGATGCGGAAGCTGTGCAAGCCAATGCTGAGGGCATGGTGCGGCAGGCCTGGAAAGCCAACCCCGCCCTGGACCTGCTCTTCGTCTATGCCTTCCGCCTGGACTACGAGGCCGATTACGCCAAGGGGCTCTGCCCAAATGCCGTGGGCGCCTATGAACGAGTGGCCATGCGCTACGGCGTCCCTGCCATCAACCTGGGTCCGCGCGTGGTCCAGATGGCCCGCGAGGGCAAGCTGACTCTCAAGGCGAGCGCGACCGAGGCACAGGCCACGCCGGACGTGCCCGTATTCACCAAGGACGGCGTCTACGTCGGCCCGGCGGGAGTCCAGCTCTACGCGACGATCATTCAGGAGGGCCTGCCGAAGCTGCTGGTCACGGGTAAGCCCCTGCCTCACGCCTTGGCCAAGCCCCTCAATGCCCGCAACCTGGAGGGGGCCATCCAAGTGCCGATCACGCGGGAGATGCTGAGCGGGGAGTGGCAGGAAGTGGCGCCTGCCGAGGTCGCCGGCAGGGATTTCGCCCATCACTTCGAGCGCCTGTGGGTCACGCATACCCCGGGGGCGAAACTCAGCTTCACCTTCACCGGCACCCGGGCGTGGATATTCGACGTCTTTGGGCCGGGGACAGGGCGAGCCAAGGTGACCGTGGACGGGGTCGAGAAGGGGGTGCGCCAACAGGTCGACTCATGGTCGCATTACTACCGCCTGGGCAGCCTGGAGATCGCCTCTGACCTGCCCCCCGGCGAGCATACCGCAGTCATCGAACTCCTGCCCGAGCCACCAGATCGAGCCCTGCCTATCGCCACGGCACGGAAAGCCAACCACTACAAACCAGCGGATTTCGAGGGAGTGGCACTGCACCTGGGGGCTCTCTGCGTGCTACAGGCCCCCTGAGGCGGGTCCGAGCGGATACCCAATACCGGCCGACGAACCTCCACCGGCGCGCAGGCGCCGACGAGCCGAGGGTTCTGCCAGGGCCTCACTTGCCCGTCCAATCCGACGACCGGGTCGCAGCGACCTGGCGTGGCCGGATCGGGCAGCGGGCGCAGGGCGGATGCGGCCCCGAGCCCTGGTCCAGCAGGCTCCCGACGACGTCCAACACCTCCGACAGCCTCATCACGGTGACGGTGGCGGCCCCGATCTGGCCCCGGCGCTGCCAGCCCCGACGTTCCATCTCTGCCTCGATGAGATCGCCGGATTCTGTCAGCGGGCAGTTGACGGCACGCCAGCCCCAGGTGCGGTGCTCAACCACCCCGCCATCGGCAAGTCTGACCGAATAGCTCTCCGTGCGCCGCCCGAGACAAGGGACGCCCCGCATCATCTCGGCGACGTGCTTGGCCGTCGTCGTCTTGTGCGTCGTCCCGAGGTTGATCTGGAGACCGCCATCCCGCGCCAGTCGGCCCAGCGGCGAGTCCGCGCCCATCGTCAGCGTCAGGTGGTGACCCTCGAGGTAACCCTCGGCAGCGCCTCCCCAGGCGGCGAAGGGATGGGTCGGATCAAGGCTGCGGAAGACGCCCGGCAGGCGCCAGAAAGTATCGGGTATCTTGCCGTTTACCGTGGGTGTCAGGGTCGGGTCGTAGACGCCTGGCCCACCGAGACCGAAAGGCTGCCCATGGTTGAACGAGGGCATCAGGATCGTGCCGGCCGGCGTCACGAGGTCCATGAGCGCTGAGACCACCGTGAGGGCGCCCCCTTCGACCTGGCCGAAAGCACTCAACGAGCTGTGTACCATGACCCGCATGCCGGGGCGGATTCCCAGCGCGGCCAGGCCCGTACGAATGTCGCTGCCCGTCACGTTGCCCATGCGTTGCCTCCGGCCTTACGGTACGCTGCACGGGCACGATGACAAGGGGTTGCCCGCCGAGATGCGGTGGGCTCCACCGCCGTTTGGTGGAGATGCGGTGGGCTCCACCGCCGCGCCTGATGGAGATGCGGTGGGCTCCACCGCCGCGCCTGAGGCCAGGCGCCTCTCCACAATGCCCGGTGGAGATGCGGTGGGCTCCACCGCCGCGCCTGAGGCCAGGAGCCTCTCCAAAATGCCCGGTGGAGATGCGGTGGGCTCCACCGCCGCGCC
>CAIZKT010000992.1:0-9648 GCA_903933565.1 uncultured Victivallales bacterium
ACCCCTAACTGTCCTATTCCCAGGGCGTTGCCCTGGGCTGGTATCGCAGCGCGCCTTCAGCGCTCCAGACGGACTCCCTTATTGCACAGGTCGCTTTTTTGTAGTCGAAGAGCTCTCCGGCAAACGGCTCGAAGTCGGCGACCGCCAGGGTGCTGCCTGGGGCGGGGCGGGGGAGCCCAGGATGAAGCCGAGGGGCTGACGGGTATCGGGGTCCAGGCAGAACCTGGACTGCGAGGACGTGGCGGCCGGCATTTCGGGCTTGGCGCGGCGGACCGCAGGCGCGGCGGTGGCGGCCCACCGCCTCTCCATCGTGCTCCCCTGGAGAGGCGCCTGGGCTTATGCCAATGGGGCGCAACCCGCGGTTCGCGGCCGAACGGGCTACTGCAGGTGCGTTCTCAGCCAGGCGACCAGGCCGGGGCGGAGAGGGCCGTCCGAGGTGGCCGCGGGGGCGCTGAGGCTGGCCCAGGCGGCCCTCGCCCCGGGCGGGTCCAGATCCGGCAGGAAACCGTAGGCAAAGTAGAGGTTGATGGCGGGGAGGCGGGCCGTGGACGTGGTCAGGTACGCCTGCCGGTGCCCGAGCTCCAACAGGCGTCGGCACACGGCCGACAATAGCGGCCTGGCCAGCCCGTGACCCTGCTCGGCCGGGACGATGGCGACCCAGTGCATGCGACCAATGATCACACCGGCAGCGAGCGCCCCGAACCAGGCGGTGGCGGTGCCGATGGGCGTGCCGGCAGCATCGAGCAGGTAAAGCTGCCGTCGCGGCAGTTCGTCCCGCGCACTGCCGAACTGCTGTTCGAAGAGGTCGAGCGAGGCCGGGTTGTAGAAATCCGCCAGGCGATGGATGGCCACCCATGCCGCTTCGTCACCGGGCTCATAGTCCCGGATGCGGCACCCCGTCGGCAACACGCTTGACGGCCCCGGACTCAGAGCGGCGCAAGTCATCTGCACAGGGCTGGAAGTGGTCATATTCGGCACCTTCTCCTGCGGTAAGCACGCCGGGCGCGGCGCGGCTCACTCCCAGGGCTGGAAGCAGATCTTGACCGCCTCTTTGCGCTTCAGCATCTCGATGCCCTCCCTGTAGCGCGTAAAGGGCAGCTTGACGCTGATCAACCCGGAGAGATCGAGCTTGCCAGCCGCGATCAGGTCCAGCGCCTGCCTGGCGGCCTCGACGGTATGCGGCTCGTAGCCAATCAGCCAGAGGCCGCCCCAATGCTGCGGCCCGAAGTTGACCTGCTCGCGCAGCACGCCGAAGATGGCCAGCGCCTTCTGGGTGCGATCCATCATGAACTCGATGGACCCTTTGAGTCCGGTGCAGTCGATGGTGGAATACACCGAGCGCTCGCCACCGCGCCCGGCTGGCCAGGCGGCGGCATCGGGCGCGAAGACCGCATCCGCGCCGCAGCGCAGGGCCAACTCCCGACGCGCCGGCACGGGGTCGACCCCAAAGACCTTCTCGGCGCCGTAGGCCTTGGCCATCTGCACGGCGACCAGTCCGGCGGGGCCAAGTCCAGAGATGCCCACCCGGCGGCCTTTGATGCCATCCAGACGCTGGATCTGTCCGCAGGAGATCTGCACGCACATGGCCAGTTCCAGCGAGGTGACCTGATCCCAGCTCACCTGGGCCGGGATCGGCAGCACGTGGTCCTGGTTCATCACCACGAACTGGGCGTAGCAGCCCGGGCGCTGGTGACCCGCATCGCGCCAGCAGGCCACCCGCGTGCCGACCGGCAGTGCGGCAACCCCAGGCCCCACGGCCGAGATCTCACCGACCGCCTCGTGCCCGGGCTGGCCGGGGGTGTAGGGGTAGGCAATGGCCCTGCCGGCAAACATGGGCACCCCATCGAGCAGGTGCATATCCCACTGCGGACAGGTGTTCACCTGCACGACGCGGAGCAGCACTTCGCCTGGACCCGGCACGGGAATGGGCACGTCGCGCCACACCGTCTCACCGGGTTTCAGGATCTGCAGCGCTTTCATGGTCGTGGACATCTGCGGCCCTCCTTGGTACAGCTACGCACTTACGTGGAAATCAGGCTCTAGGATTCAGCGAAGCCCCCCGGGCGCCAGCCTGGAACGCGGCCGCATGCCGCGGCCGGGATACGGCCATCCCGGCTTCCAGGGCCAGGCCAGAGAAACCGACGCAAGAACCGCGTCTCATACGAGCCGTCCCCGCAAAGCGATGTCCAGCCGGTAGCCGAGGGCTTCCAGGTCGTCGGCATCGCACGCCTGCACAATCAGCGTCTGCCAGCCCTGGCGCTCCAAGGCAGCGCCGACCTGCTCCAGACGGCGCGACTCGATGCCGACCTCAGCCGGGGGCAGCGCGCCGACGGGGCGGGTGCAGTCCGGGTGGGGATGGCGCCCGCAATCAACAATGAAAAGCGCCAGGCGCCAGCGCGGCAGCACCACCTCCGGGCAGCCCGGCAGCTCCGCGCGGTGCAGGCGGAAGCGATAGCCCAGGCGGTGCAGCACCGACCGGACCGTGCCTTCAGCCGCCAGCACCGACGCCGCGGCAGCCGTTTCAGACCACGGGGTTGGGCACATAGTCACCGCCGCGACAGGCCTTGAGGTAGTTCAGCCCCCTCACCTGCCCCGTCATCTCCAGGTCGCCCTTGTAGACGGGATCGTGCCAGCCCTCGATGTCGATGCTCCCCGCGTAGTTGTTCTGCCGCAGGATGGTGATGATGTCCGCCCAGTTGCTGTCACCAAAGCCGGGCGTGCGGTGGAAGATGTAGGGCTTCGGGCCATGTACGCCGTACTGACGGACGACATCCCACAGCACCGAGGCATCCTTACCGTGCAGGTTAAACACCTTCGGCGCCCACTTGCGGAGCTGGGCAACCGGGTCGATCAGGTGTACCATCTGGTGGCAGGGCTCCCACTGCAGCCCCAGGTTCGCCGCCGGCACCGCGTCGAACATCTTCTCCCAGGCGGCGGGGGTGTGGGCGATGTTCCAGTCGCCGGTCTGCCAGGTGCCGCCCATATCACAGTTCTCGAAGGCCAGGCGTACGCCCTGGTCAGCAGCCCGGCGGGTCAGCTCGCCGTAGACTTCCTTGAAGCGCGGCAGGGAGTCGTCGATACTCTTGCCCCGCACCCGCCCGGTGAAACCGCAGACGATGTCGGTGTTGAACAGCCTGACCTTGTCGATCAGCCGCTCCCAGCCGCGCAGCGCCTCGAGATCCTCAGGCTGCGTCTCGAGCGGATTGCCGAAGATGCCCACGCAACTGATCACGGCACCGGTACCAGCCAGCACCTCGTTGACCTCGGCCGCCAGGCGGTCGAGATCCGTGTCGCCAATCGTCTTCCAGAAGGTGATCTGGAAGCTCTCGAAGCCATACGGTAGAATCTGCCGGATGTACTGAGGGTTCTTCTGGCCCTTGTTGACCAGAGTGCCGACGCGGATGCCTTCTTTCGTGAACATGCGGATCTTTCTCCTCGGCGCCTGGCCTCGTTCAGGGTTCAGTGTTCTCGGCCCGGTGCTGCAGCGCCCGAGCCCAGTAATCGTCCAGCAACTCGATCTCGAACTCGGCCACCAGGTCGCGGATGGTCATGCCTTCCATCTCGTTGGTCAGCAGCACACAGCCCAGGTAGCCGGGGTCACTGATGGTCACCCCACGACCGTACTTCTGCTTCATGGCGCGGAACTTGCCGTTGTTGTAGTCAATGTGCGCCAGGGTGCAGTCCAGGTTGATCTGGGTCGTGATCCAGTGGGTGTAGTTGGTACTGTGAGCGATCTTCTCGCCGAGCGGGTTGATGACGGTGCATTCGGCGCCGGCGACCGCGCCGACGAAGTGCGCCCGGCAGTCGTAGGCCCAGACCTGCTGCATCAGGCCGCCGTGGTACATGCTGCAGAAGACGATCAGGTCCGGTCGCTGGGCCTTGTAGGCGGCGCGAACGGGCTCGAAGTTAAGGTCAAAGCAGATCGCGCAGGCGAGGCTGCCGAAGTCCGTCTGGACCAAGCGCGCGGCTTTGCCGCAGAGGATGCCGGCCTTGGTCGTTTCCTCGACCACCAGGTGGTTCTTGTTGTAGATGCCGGCCACGTTGCCGACCCGGTCGAGAACCTGGGTCGAGTTGCGCCAGGTTCCGTCAGCGACTTCCCGAGCGGCCGAGTAGGCCACGTAGCAGTGCTGCTCGCGGGCGACGCCGGCGAAGAAATCGCGCACCTGGTCGCGGCGGGTGCGGTAGTACTCGAGGCGCTGTTCGAGGGGGTAGTTCGGATAGCGGTCGCTGGCCTCGGGCACGACGATCAGGTCCGGGCGGTCGGGCAAGACCAGCTCAAGCTGGCCTTTCCAGTGCTGGATCATCTCGTCGACGGCCTGCTGGTGCGGCCGCGAGGGTTCGCCGTTGATCGGCCGCGGCCCCAACGCGCTGAGGGTGATCTTTCTGGCCATGGGCGTGGTATCCTCTTTACGGGTGGCGGCAAATCTGTGGGCCGTGGCTCGGCGCTGCGCTCAGGGCTTGTCCACCTGGAAGTTCCACAGGGTGACACAAAAGCCAATACTCTGACTACTCACGTGGCCATCGCAGAATGCAAGGTTTGCAAACCCGTTGTGGTTGAGATAGACACAGTAGTTGGTGTTGGGCAAACCCGAGTTGATGACGTAGGCCATGGACGTCAGCGCCGCGCCGCTGGTCGAGTTCCAGTGCGTGCCACTGTCACCGAGCAGGATGGTCGAGGCCGGCACTTTGATCGCCGCGAGCGGGCAACCCCAGTAGCCATAGGCGCCGCCGGCGACCGGATGGCCGGGATAGTTATAAGTAAGGTAGGTGTAGTTGTACCCGTAGCTGAGTTGCCCTTCCGGGATGTCGACCGAGCTGGGGCAGCGGTAAAGAGCGGCGTTACTGACAAACTTGGGCTCGATGATCTTATTCCACTGGTCCGCGGTCGCGGGCTGGCCTGGCATGAACGAAGGTGGCATCAACTCCCAATCCCCAGAATACATGATGCAGCCCAACGCGAGCTGCTTGACTTGGTTGATGCAACTGACCGAACGGGCCTTCTCGCGGGCCTTGGCCAGCGCTGGCAACAGCATGGATGCCAGGATGGCAATGATAGCGATCACCACCAACAGCTCGATGAGAGTGAAGAACGCCCTGCGTCGCATGAAGAACCTCCCTCTTTCAGCTTGTGACAGACCCCCGCGCCGAAGCCTGCTCTCGCCTCCGCGCCCGCAACTATAGGCGTAGAGCGCTTGCTTCGCCAGCCTGAGGCATGGCGCTTCGGCCGCCTCTCAGGAGGCCGTCCCGTCGGGGAACATCATGGCCATCGCAAACTCCATCTGGAACTCCGGATCGAGGCTGAGATCGACGTGCTCGGTCGTCGCCGCAATCCGGTCCGCCTCGGCGCGCAGTTCCTGCGATAAAAGCACGGCTTTGGCGCCCATACTGGAGGCATTGCCGACGAAGCGGATGCGCTCGATGGGCAGGGCTGGCAATAAGCCCATGCGACAGGCGTTCTCGCGGCGGATGAAGTTGCCAAATCCCCCGGCGAGCAGCACGCCGTGCAGATCCTGCGGTACTAGTCCCGCCCGACGCAGCAGCAACGTGATCGCGGCCCGGATCGCGCCCGAGGCGAGCTGCAGTTCGCGCAGGTCGCGCTGCAAGAGGTACACCGGTTCGCCCGAACGCGACTCCGCCGCCGTGCCCAGCATGATCTTGGTCTCGTTGCCGTCCGGGTGCAGACGGCGACGCACGGCAGCGGTCACCGTCGCCGGTGCCTCGGCGGCCGAGAGCAGCCGACCGGTCGGATCCAGCACCCCGAGCTCGAGCAGCACGGCCGCGGCATCGATCAGCGCCGTACCACAAATGCCAACCATCCGCCGCCCGCCGATGACGTTGCAGACCAGGTCTTCGCCGTCGAACACCACTTTGTCAACCGCACCATCCGCCGCCCGCATGCCGGCGGCGATGCGCGCCCCTTCAAAGGCTGGACCCGCGGCGCAGGAGGTAGCGCGCAGGCGGCCCTGGTGCGCCAGGACAATCTCGCCGTTAGTGCCGATATCCACGAAGAGAAGCGTCTCCGCCGAGCGCTGCACGCCATTGGCCAGAATGCCCGCCACCGTGTCGCCGCCGACGAAGCCGCCGATGTTGGGGAAGACGAAGACGCGGCCAGCGGGATGAATCCGCAGGCCCACCTCGCGGGCCGCGACCCGGCGGGCCGCGCGGTAGGCCGGCACAAAGGGAATCTCACCCAAGGCGGCCGGGTTGATAGCACAGAACAGGTGCTGCATGGTCGTGTTGCCCGCCACGCTGACTTCGTAGATGCGTTCCCGCGGCACCTTCGCCTCCCGGCACAACCGGTCGATGAGGCCGTTGAAAGCGTGCGCCACCGACTCCTGCATGCGCCGGATGTTGTCCGCTGACTCGCGGGCCGCCGCGATGCGGCTGATCACATCGTCGCCAATGCTGATCTGAGGGTTCAGCGTCGCCGAGACCCCGCGTTCACTGCCGTCGGCGGTGTTCACCAGGGTTCCGACCAGAGTCGTGGTGCCCAAGTCAAAGGCGACCGCGTAGGCTTCGCCGGTGGTGTCACCGGCCTCCCAGTCCAGCAGGTGGCCCGCGCAGACGACGGCGGTGCCGCGGAAGGCGGTGGCGCGGAGCTGGTCAGGCAGGAGGGCCAACTCTGCCAGGCCCATCTCGCACGGCCCGACGGCGGCGCAAACTCGTTCCAGATCGGGCTGCGGATGCGCCAGATCAGGCGCGCTGAGTTCGAACCGCCGCTTGCTCAGCGCCGGCGTGCCGTGGACCTTGGCGCCCGAATCCGTAATCAGAATCTGCGCCCCGCTCTCAAATAGCGCTTCGGCCGGCACCTCAATCACCAGATCGCTCGCGACGGCGCCCTGGCAGGCCAGGCGCCAGCCCTGGGCAATCTGGGCTGCCGGGAACACCGTGCGGCAGGCCGACGTCGGGGCACACTCGCCACGCTCGACCCGCACATGGCACTTGCCGCAGCTCCCGGCGCCGCCGCAGGGGTTCCGCAGCATGATGCCAGCCCGAGCCGCCGCCTCGAGGATACGGGTGCCGGGCAGGACATGAACCTTCCGCCCGCTGGGCTGGAAGGTGACCTTAAACTCCTTACGCGCACTCATGTCGACGTCTCCGGGATGGATCGCTCGCCGCAGCCGCAGGGGCAACAAACAGGCGCACCCCGGACAGGCGTTGCAGGTGGATCAGTCGGCGAAGCACTGGCGGATGAGATCGGCCAGAACCTTCAACTCAGCCTGGGCCGCAGCATCGTCCTCCAGGCGTCCCTCGTACATCAGCCGGAAGCCGCGCTTGAGGGCCTCGTGATGGGCCTCGCAGCGCACCAGATTATAGAGGATGGTCGCCGCCCGGTGAGCCTTCGCCGCGTCGTCGCCGTTGAGGTCTTGCAGGGCGCTGGGCAGCGCTTTGCGGTGGCCGCGGAAGAGATTGCGCGCTTCCTGCTCCCAGAAGCGCTGGTGCATGGCCGGGTCGACGAGAATGTCCTCACAGCGCCGCAGGTAGTTCTCGAAGGCCTCGCGGCCCGTGGGTGAGAGATCGGCCAAGGCCCGGCTGGCCGTCTGTTTGAAGGGGTGAATCGTCAGCCGGGCGCACTCGCCAACCGGGAATTCGATCTCGGCTGCCGAACCCAGGAACCAGCAGGGCTGGGCCTCGAAGCGCTCCGGGGTGTAGGGATAGCCAAAGAGGAAATTCCCCAGGCTGAAACACAGGGGCACTCCGTCGAACAACTCCACTGCCTGCGGAATGTGGGCGTGGTGCGCCACCACAGCATCAGCGCCAGCCGCCGCCATACGCCGACAGAAATCCGCCGTCAGCTGCGATGGAATGGGCTGATACTCGTTGCCGACGTGCAGGATCACCAGGATGAGATCGACCTCCTGGCGCAGGTTCTGGATGCTGCGCTCCGGCCACCACGGATCGAGCCGCGCCGCGCCTGGCCCCTCCTCCTGGGCCTGCGAAAACTCACCTTCGCCGAAGTTGAACACCGCCAGCGCCCGTTCTTTGATCTTGAACACGACCGGGCGGCAGGCCTCTTCATGGGTCATGCCGGCGCCACAGAAGGACAGCTTCGCCTCGCGCAGAACGCGCAGGGTCTGCTCCAGGCCCTGCGGACCCTGATCATTGATGTGGTTGTTCGCCAGGGTCAGACAGTGAAAGCCGAGATCGCGAAGCACCGGCGCCAGGGCCGGCTTACAGATGAAATTGGGCCCGCACTTCGGAATGGGGGTCGCCTGATCGCAAAGCGGGGTCTCGAGATTGCCGATGACCAGGTCAGCCCGGTCCATGAGAGCCTTCACCGGCCCCAGGAGCTTGGCCCCGCCTCCCGCCAGAATCTCGTCCTCAAGCCCGTAGTTCGGACAGATGTCCGCCGTGACCAGCACTCTCAACTCGTCCATGAGGTCTGTCCTCTTTCATCCCGGCAGGCCGAACCGACCAGCCTGACACGGCGCCTGGGTTCCCGGCACAGCAATGCGGCGAACATACCCCACCGAAGCGCCATGGTCCAGCGACTTCAACGAGCGCCCAAGGCGGTTTAAAGATCGGCAGTTCCGGCAGCCGGGCCTGGCGACGACGGTCCACGCCGACTTTGGCCAGCCCGCAGTATCACGGGCCGACGCCTGCCGCCTGGCCAAAAACGAAACCGCCCTGACGAGTGCCCGCCAGGGCGGAACGGGCCGCCGGGGTGTCGGCGCCGTCGTCGGGCCGCGGCTCACTTCAACAGATGGCCCCAGAGGCGGTCGAAGTCGTCGCCCGCTCCCGATCCCGAGGGGGGATTGACCGGCGGGATCAAAGCCAGGGCGCGGCGAGTTTCAACGTGGCCATCGCACATCCCCAGGTTGACGCTGGCATTGTGCCGGTCCATCGGGATGCGGTTGGTGACGTCAATGACGGGGGAGTTCGGGCCGCTGGGCCAGCAGCGCCGACAGTAGACGATGTCCCCCTGGGTTGGCGAGGTCGGGGGCGTGGCCGAGTCGGCGGAACTCATCGCCGCGGCGGGCACCCCTATCGCCGACAGGGAAAGGCCACCCGGGGCAGTCCCCACCCAGCCACACGCATGGATATGATTGTAGTTCACCCCGATGCCGCGCGGTATGCTGGCGGCAGACGGACACTTGTAGGCATTGGCGTCTGGCACGTAGGGAGTGATTGCCGTCCACCACATGACCTTACGGCCCGAGACGCAGGAGGCGGTCGGCAGGTTGTTGTGGTCCGAGTAGCGCGTCAGAATCTCGGCGTTATCATCGGCGTACATCTGGTGCCCCAGGACGATTTGCTTGATGTTGGAGATACAACCGCTCTGGCGCGCTTTCTCACGGGCCTGGGCCAGCGCCGGCAGTAGCATGGCTGCCAGAATGGCGATGATGGCGATCACGACCAAGAGCTCGATGAGGGTGAACGAACGTCTTGCCATGGATTGTTCTCCTGTGGGGCGCCTGACTCTTGGCACGAACCTGGTGACATTTCTGCGGCAGGGCGCGTCGCGCTGGCCAACCGCGCCTCAACGGGCACCATCACGCGGCGGCCACGCCGCCACCTAGTGCGCCCAAGTGATGAGCAGTGTACAACCCGTCCCTTCGCGACGCAATACGCCAGTCGGCAACTCCGGGCGTTTTTTCGACCTGTGCAATAAGGAAGTCTGCCTGGAGCGCTGAAGGCGCGCGGCCA